>DATFCB010000260.1:0-6706 GCA_035253525.1 Pyrinomonadaceae bacterium
GATTTGCCAATCATCGCCGAAGACCTGGGCGTCATCACGCCGGACGTTGAAGCGCTGCGCGACGACTTCGGCCTGCCCGGAATGCACATCCTGCAATTCGCCTTCGGCGGCGACACTAAAAACCAGGACCTGCCGCACAACTACATCAAGAACGCGGTCGTCTACACGGGCACGCACGACAACGACACAACGGTCGGCTGGTTCACGAGCGTCGCGGGCGCAGGCTCCACACGCGACGCGGCGCAGATCGAGCGCGAGCGCCGCTTCTGTCTGGACTACCTGGACACGGACGGCCGCGAGATTCACTGGGACTTCATACGCGCCGTCCTCGCCTCCGTTGCGGACACGGCCGTCGTCCCCCTGCAAGACCTCCTCGGCCTCGGCACCGAAGCGCGCATGAATCTCCCCAACAGCACCTCCGGCAACTGGGCCTGGCGCTACAAAGCCGGCGCGCTGACCGATGAGATCGGAGAGCGTTTGAAAAAGCTGACAGAGCTTTACGGGCGGACGCACAAATTGGAAGAGAAGGTTAAATGACTAAGAGCCTTTTCAAAATATTCACGCGCGCCGCAGGGCTGGTCACTTTACTATTCATCGCCGTTTCAACTTGCCTGGCGCAAAACTCTCCGACGGTCCTCAAGGTCGAGCCGCCGAACTGGTGGGCGGGCCATTCGATTAATCCGGTGCGGGTGCTGATACGCGGGCGCAACCTGACGGGCGCGCGCGTCGCGGCCGTCGGCGATGGGTTGACGACGGGACTGACGCGCGTCAATGCTGCGGGGACATACGTCTTCGTGGACGTTGTTATTGATCCGCAGACAAAACCGGGACGGCGCGCGCTGCGCATCACGACGAGCGAGGGCACGTCAGACGCGCCATTTGAAATCTCACAGCCTCTCGGGCGCGCGGGGCGCTTCCAGGGCTTCTCGCCCGATGACGTTCTTTACCTCATCATGCCCGACCGCTTCAGCGACGGCGACCCATCGAACAACGACCCGCCGCAGTCGCGCGGACTCTACGACCGCGCGCACAAGTTTCGTTACCACGGCGGCGATCTTCAGGGCATCATCAACCGCTTGCCTTACCTGAAGGATTTGGGCGTGACGGCCCTCTGGCTCACGCCATGGTACGACAACGTCAACCACCCTGACGAAATCGAGAAGAAGGAGGGCGGCACGACCACCGGCTTTCACGGCTACGGGGCCATAGACTTCTACGGCGTCGAGGAACATTTTGGCACACTCGCGAAACTGCGCGAGCTGGTTGACGAGGCGCACAAGCAGGGCATCAAGATTATTCAAGATCAGGTCGCGAACCACACAGGCCCTTATCACCCCTGGGTCGCAGACTCGCCGACGCCCACCTGGTACAACGGGACGAAGGAGAACCACCTCGCGAACGTCTTCCAGACGTGGGTGCTTCATGACCCGCGCGCCGAGGAGAAGAGCAGGCGCGAGACGATGGAAGGGTGGTTTTTGAACTTCCTGCCGGACCTCAACCAAACGGACGAGGAGGTCGAGCGATACCTCATACAGAACACGCTCTGGTGGATAGGCGTCACGGGCCTTGACGGCATACGGCAAGACACTTGGCAGTATGTCCCGAACAGTTTCTGGCACAAATGGACGGCGGCGATTAAGCGCGAGTACCCGAACTTTCGCGTCGTCGGCGAGGTCAAGGACGGCGATCAGGTGCACGTCGCCTTCTTCCAGGGCGGGGAGGTGCGCTTCGACGGCGTGGACTCCGGCCTCGACACGCTGCTCGACTTCCCGCTCTTCTACCAGATTCGCCACGCCTTCGCCGAAGGGAAGAAGCTGGACGAAGTGCCCAAGGCGCTGGCGAAGGATTACATTTACGAGAACCCCGAAATCCTGGTCACGCTGCTCGGCGGGCACGACGACAAGCGCTTCATGAGCGAGGAGGGCGCGACCCTGCCGGGCCTGAAACTGGCACACACTTTCATGCTCACGACGCGCGGCATCCCGCAGCTCTACTACGGCGACGAGATAGCTATGACGGGCGTGGACGAGCCGACCGCGCGGCAGGATTTTCCGGGCGGCTTTCCGGGCGACCGCCGCAACGCCTTCACGAAGGCCGGGCGCACCGCCGAAGAGCAAGACCTCTTCGAGCACGTGCGCAAGATGAACCGTCTGCACGCCGAGCTTGAGCCACTGAGGCGCGGCACGCTTGTTAATCTGCACGTCGCCGCGCAGCAGTACGCTTACGCGCGCACGACTCGTGATGCCTCAGTCGTCGTCGTCATCAACAACGACACGAAGCCCGCGAGTTTTGAGCTGGACGCTGCGCGGGCCGACCTCGAAGACGGCGCGCGCCTGACCGACAGGCTCGGCGCGTCTCAGGACGTGCGCGTTACGGCCGGGAAAATCAAACTGACGCTGCCCGCGCGCAGCGCGAGTGTGTTCGCGATCAAGTAAAAGTTTCAGGTTTCAGGTTAAAAACGGCGAACCTGAAACTTGAAACCTGAAACCTGAAACCGAGTGAAGACGAAACCTTTTACAGAGCAGGTGGCGATTATCACGGGCGGCGGCACGGGCATCGGGCGCGCGTTCACGCAAGCCCTGGCCCTCGCGGGCGCGCGTGTTGTCATCGCTTCGCGGCGCGAGGAGACGTTAAGGCAATCGGCCGACGAGTTGAACGCGATGCTTGACGGCGAGCGTGTCTTCCCGTACGCGTTCGACGTGAGGAATCGTCGTGAGACAGAGGCCGTTGTCCGTTACGCGATGGAGCGCTTCGGGGCGCTTGACGTGCTCATAAACAACGCGGGCCTGGCCGTTGCGGAGACGGTGACGAAGATTACGGACGAGGGTTGGGACACAGTGATGGACACGAACGTGCGCGGCGCAATGTGGCTCGTGCGCGCGGCGCTGCCGCACATGCTGGCGCAGGACTTCGGCGACGTGGTGAACGTCTCGTCGCAGGCCGGTAAACACGGCTACGCTGACGTGCCTTCCTACTGCGCCTCCAAGTTCGCCCTCCTGGGCTTCAGTGAGGCGCTGCGCGACGACGTGCGAAAGAGCGGCGCGAACGTCCGCGTCTTCAATTTTTGTCCCGGCCTCGTTGACGTAGAGCACACGGGCGAAGCGGAGAGCCCGCGCGCGGGCGCGATTCACGTCCGAAACATGGCGCGCGCCCTCATCTTCGCGCTCTCGCTCGACCGCGACGTGGTGCTCGAAGATATCAGTCTTTACGCCCGCTAGGGGCGTAAAGACTGTGAATCGTAAATCGTAAATCGTGAATAGAAAAAGCCGTCAGACGATTTACCATTTACGATTCACGATTTACGAAACCGAGAGGAGCGACTGGTCATGCAACAGAAACCGCGTTTGAGTTTTTGGCAAATCTGGAACATGAGCTTCGGCTTCATGGGCATCCAGTTCGGCTGGGGGTTGCAGCTCGCCAACATGAGCGGCATCTACACCTACCTCGGCGCGAACCCGGACGATATCCCGATCCTGTGGCTGGCCGGGCCTGTGACGGGGCTTCTCGTTCAGCCCATCATCGGCTCGATGAGTGACCGGACTTGGAATCGCCTCGGCCGCCGCCGTCCCTATTTTTTGGTCGGCGCAATCTTAGCCAGCATCGCCCTCTTCTTCATGCCCGACTCGCCCGTGCTCTGGATGGCCGCCGGGCTGCTCTGGATTCTAGACGCCTCGATCAACGTCTCGATGGAGCCGTTCCGCGCCTTCGTCGCCGACAAGCTCAACGTTGACCAGCGCACCGCGGGCTTCGTCATGCAGAGCTTCTTTATCGGCGTCGGCGCGACGCTCGCCAACGTCCTCCCCTATCTCTTCCGCCGGCAGGGCGTGGACGCCGAGTACCAGCGGATGGCGGACGCGGCCAAGGCTTCCGGGCAAACCTTCAGGGACATCCCGCCGAGCGTCACCTATTCCTTCAAGATCGGTGCGGCGGCCTTCCTTCTCTGCGTGCTCTGGACGGTCTTTACGACGAAGGAATATCCGCCCGAAGATATGCAGGAGTTCGAGCGCAAGCGGCGCGAGCATAAGGGAATCCGTGCGGGATTGAGCGAAATCTTCTCGGCCATGCGCGAGATGCCGCAGACGATGAAGCAACTCGCCGTCGTGCAGTTCTTCACCTGGCTGGGGCTCTTCTGCATGTGGATGTTCTTCGGGCTGATGACCTCTTATCACGTCTTCCACGCGGCTAACTCCGACGACCAGGTTTTCAAAGACGGGCAGGCGTGGGGCGGCATAGCCTTCGCCGTCTACTCGATTACGTGCTTCGCCATCGCTTTCCTGCTCCCGCCGCTCGCGCGCAAGACCAGCCGCAAGACGGTTCACGTCATCGCGCTCGTCTGCGGCGCAATCGGCCTGCTCTCTTCCTATTTCATACAGGACAAAAATCTCCTGCTGCTGACGATGGTCGGGGTCGGCATCGCCTGGGCCTCTATCCTGTCCATGCCGTACGCGATTCTCTCGGGCGCGCTGCCGCCCGCGCGCATGGGCGTCTACATGGGCATTTTCAACTTCTTCATCGTCATCCCGGAGATCGTGGCCTCGTTCTCGTTCGGCCCGGTCATACGCAGGCTCTTCGGCGATAACAGTCCGCAGGCCCCGCTCTACGTCGTGATGGCGGGCGGCGTCTTTCTGCTGATCGCGGCGCTGTGCGTCTCGTTCGTCCGCGACGTGTCGGACAAAGTTCCGGTCGGGAAAGTCCTCGAAGCGGACGAGTACGAGCCGCTGATTCCGCCCGTCTCGGCCCAGCCCGTGCCGAGCACAGGGTTGATGGACGACGAGCGCTGAGCGCACGCGTCGAAGGAGGTGAAAGCGATGCTTCGCAGTGCACGCCGGGGGACGTTGCCCGCGGCCTTACTGCTTCTGCTGGTCGCGCTCGCGGGAGGCGGGCGGGCGCTGGCCTGCTCGTGCGCCGGGCAGACGCCGTGCGAAGCGTATGCGCGGGCCAACGCCGTGTTCGTCGGGACCGTGGCGAGCTACACGACGCGCAAGGAGTCAACGGAATGGGAGGGCGAGAGGTCCGAGTACACTGTGCAGATGTCCAGCCTGCAAGTTGACGAAGCCTTCACGGACCTTAACGGCGCGACTGAGGTCGTGGTGGAAACGACTATGGACAGCAGTTGCGGACTACGTTTGTCCGTCGGAGTGCGTTACATGATTTACGCCCGGCGTGACGAAGAAACCGGCCGCTTCTGGACGGGGCTGTGCAGTCGCACTAAGGCAGTGGAGTATGCCGAAGAAGACCTCGCTTACCTGCGCTCGGCCGTCAGGGATTCGCCTGGGGCGAGCGTCAGCGGGCGCGTGGTTTACGATGACGGAACGGGAGACGAGCAGACTGCTTACTCCGAGGTTGAGTCTCTCGGCGTGAACACAGTCGTGCTTGAGGGCGGGGGGAGACGCCGCGAAGCCCACATCGCTGCGGTTAGCGGGGGATACAACTTCTACGGCGTGCCGGCCGGCAAGTACAGGCTCTACGTGTCGCTGCCGGACCAGTTGACGGACTTCGTCCATACGGACACGGACTACAGGGACGGAAGCGAGGAAAAGGATCAGAGCGAAGTCGAAATCCACGGCCGCGGGTGCGTGTCCAAACATTTCGTCGTGAAGGACAACGGGCGCATCAGCGGGAGAGTCCTTGACGAGAACGGCGAGCCGGCCGCGCACGTCAACCTCAATCTCATACACATTACCGCGGCCGGCGAAATCAGAGAGCCCGGATCCGTGATGTACGACTACCTGACGACTCGCACGGACAAGGCCGGTAACTATCACTTCCTGGGGCTGCCGCACGGCAGCTACTTGATAGGCGTGCGCCTCGCCAGGCACATGAGCGGCGACGGGCCTGAGGCCGCCTACCCGCAGACTTATTACCCTGGCGTGCCCACACGCAAGCAGGCGGTCGTCGTCGCTCTCGATAAAGGTGAGTCGGTCACGGGACGCGACTTTCAACTTCAGCCGCGCTTCGCGGAGAGGAGAGTCAGCGGCCGCGTAGGGTGGCGCGACGGGCGGCCAGCGGGAAACGTGCCGATCAGATACGCCGCGCGCACGCCTGACCGAAAAAGCTCGGATATCATCTACCTTCGCACAGACGCGGAGGGGAATTTCTCGTTCGTCGGTTACGAGGGGACAGCCTATCTGGTCGGGGCGTTTACCTACGAGGGGAACGAGAATAAACAGGTGTACGCGCGCGAAATAGAGGTCGCGCCGAACGGCAAGGTCAGCGCTCTCAGGCTGACCCTCGATCAGCAGGGCGTAACGTCCCGCGATTACGAAAAATTTCAAGAGTAGCGTGGAGCCGGGCCGCGTGTCTTTCAACGACCGGCTTCTCCGCAGTCATACATCATGAATCTCAAAGTGAAAAAGAGAATCGCCGTCTTCGCCGCCTTGCTCGCGCTCGCCGCGTGCCACCGAGAAGCTCTGGCGCAACAGGCCGCGCCTCGTGACTTCTCGAAGGAGACGGCGCGGGCGTCGCGTCCGTGGGTGCGCGACGGGGTGATTTACGAAATCTTCCCGCGCGCCTTCTCGGCCGAAGGGAATTTCAACGGCGTGACGGCGCGGCTGGACGAGTTGAAGGATTTGGGCGTCACCATCCTGTGGCTGATGCCGATTCACCCTACGGGGCAGGAGAAGAAGAAGGGAACCATCGGCAGCCCATACGCCGTGCGCGATTACTACGCGATTAACCCCGACTACGGGACGAAGGAAGACTTGAA
>DATFCB010000261.1:0-2582 GCA_035253525.1 Pyrinomonadaceae bacterium
TAAACTCGCTCGAAGGCTTGCGCGGGCACCCGCGTATGAAGCCGCCGGAGCCGACCATAGAGCCCGCCGCCACCAGCCCCTCGTAGTCCATCTTCACACTTTTGCCGACGATGTCCTCGGCGGGCATGATGTAGACGGAAGACCCGCCCGGTATCACGGCCTTCAATTGCTTGCCGCCGATAATTCCGCCGCAGTCCTCGAAGATGAACTTCTCCATGTCGTCGTAGCCCATCGGAAGCTCATAGACGCCCGGCAGATTAACGTGACCTGAGACGGACCAGAGTTTTGTGCCACCGCTCTTCTCCGTCCCCAGAGCCTTATAAGCCTCGCCGCCCATCGTGATGATCGGGGGCACGGCCGAAAGCGTCTCGACGTTGTTGACGACCGTCGGCGATTGATAAAGACCCGCGACCGCCGGGAACGGCGGCTTCATACGCGGGTGCCCGCGCAAGCCTTCGAGCGAGTTTAAGAGCGCCGTCTCCTCGCCGCAGATGTACGCGCCCGCGCCGGTGTGCGTGTAGACCTCGCACGAAAAATCCGACCCCAAAATATTCTTCCCGACGAAACCCGCCACACGCGCCTCTTCAATCGCGCGGTCCATGATGTCTATCAGGTAACGATACTCGCCGCGCGTGTAGATGTAGGTGGCTTTGGAGCCGAGCGCGTAAGCCGCAATCAACATGCCTTCGATCAGCATGTGCGGGTCGCGCTCCATCAGGTAACGGTCCTTGAACGTGCCGGGCTCGGACTCGTCCGCGTTGCAGACGACGTACTTGGGCTTCGGGGAATCTTTCGGCACGAAGCTCCACTTCATGCCGGTCGGAAAGCCTGCGCCGCCGCGCCCGCGCAGCGCAGACTTCTTCACCTCCTCGATGACCTGCTCTGGCGTCATCGAGTCGAGTACCTTCTTGAGCGCGTCGTAAGCGCCGTAGGTGCGCGCCACTTCGAGCGTGTGCGAGTTCTCGGATTTGAAGCGGGCCAGCAAAAGTGGCTCGCACCCTATGGCTTCGATACGCATAATCTTTAGACGCGGGGCAAGAACCCGGCTCACGCCAGGTTGTACTTGACCCTGACAAACAAAGTGCACTGCACCACCGGCTCGATGCCGATTGGATTTAAAACGGCGTCGAACGGGCTACGGTCGAGCAGTTCCAGATAGGAGGTGCTGCTTTTACGCTCGCGCACCACGCGCGTCCTCGAATCGTAGTTCGACTCGACCGCGCCGGCCTCGTAGGCCGTGTAGGTCTGGTAAAGCTCCGCCGGGTAGCGCGTGTCGTAAGTCTCCTGATAAATGTTGTAGCGACGCATGACCAGCCCAAGCTGCCGTGCGTAAGTCTCTTCCTTCTGCTTGACGACGCGAATCGCTTCCTCGAAGAGCCGGCTGCGAACCCGCGTCATGTCGTTAACGATGTAGTCAACTTTAATCAAGTCGAAAATCTGCGACTGCGCGGCGGCGGTCACGAGCCTTTCCAGCAGCGCCCGGTCTTTGTAACGGACCGCGACGGTCTTCTTCGTTTCAAAGCCGGTAAGAACTTCGCGAATCGTGGAATCGCTCGGGGTCGTCGAGAAATTGTAGACACGATTCTGCGTGATGAAATCAATAAAAGTGTCGGCGCGTTTGATGCCGAGTCCCCCGGCGGCGCTCAGGAACTCTTCGATCCGCGTGTTGACCTTCTGATTGCTCTCGACGGCGGTCGGCCCTTCGGCCGCTACGCCGAAGACGGCGACAAACTCGTCGGGCGCGACGTTCAGCAGGACGTAAGCCTCTATGAAGAGCTCGTTGTTCGAGCCGATGTTGCCGGTGGTCGGGGCCGGCCTCTGGGTGTTCCGGTTGTAGTTGCGGTTGCCCGCTTCCTGTGCCAGAACCGTCAAAGAGCAGAGGGAGATGAGCAGGGAGATGCAGAGAATCCTTTTCATAGTCAGGCTCCTTTAGGGCAAGATTTGGCTGCTATGATGCCCTCTCCGCCTCATCTCGTTGGGCGCGCTTCAGGGCAGCGCGTCCAGAATCTCGTCCACCTTCGCGGTCGTCAAATTCTCGTGGTAGTCAAACCCTACCTGAAACATCGGCGCAGTGCCGCACGAGCCAAGGCATTCGACCAGTGAGACCGTGAAGCGCCCGTCCGGCGTGGTCTCGCCGGGGCGAATCCCGAGCCGGCTGCAAACGTGCTCTGTGATTTCGGGCTCGCCCATGATCTTGCACGAAAGCGTCTTGCAAATCTGTATGTGGTAGCGGCCGACCGGCTCGGTGTTAATCATCGAGTAGAAGGTCGCCACCTCCCAGATGTCCGTAATCCTCACGCCGAGGCGGTCGGCTAAGTAAGCCACGCCCGGCGGGTCGAGCCAACCCCCGCGCTCGCGCTGCACGATGAACATCAGCGGCAGGATGGCCGAGCGCTTCACGGGATACTTCGCCAGATGACGGTCAATCTCCGCCTCGACCTCCGCCGAAAAGACAGCCATCTCCTCGGGGACTTTCGCCTCCTGCGGCAAAGGGTTATTGGGTGTGAATTGCTGGCTCATAAGTCAGTGGTCAGTGGTCGGTGGTCAGTGGTCAGTTATAAAGCCAGTCGTCTTAACTGACC
>DATFCB010000262.1:0-2219 GCA_035253525.1 Pyrinomonadaceae bacterium
CTTCGTGTAGGCCGAAGTCTCCGGCGAGTTCAAATACTTAGGCTCGCCCTGGGGTTCGAGCGTGCGGCCGCCGAAGGCTACGGCGCGCCCCTGCGCGTCCAACACGGGGAAGATCAGGCGCCCGCGGAAGCGGTCGTAGAACCCGCCCGCGTCCTTCTTGACGACGAGGCCGCTCTTCTCAATCTGGCCCACAGTCGCCCCGCGCTGCTTCAGGTGCGACGAGAGCGCGTCCCAACTGTCCGGCGCGTAGCCCAGGCGAAATGCCCTGCGCGTCTCGTCCGCAATCTCGCGCCCTTCCAGATACTCGCGCGCCGCGCGCGCCTCGTTGTTGTCCTGCTCTAACTGCGACTCCCACCACGCGAGCGCCCACGAGTTCAACTCTACAACCTCGTCCGCCTCCTTCTTCCGCGCCTCGAACTTCTTGTCCTCGACCATCGCGGGCAGCGGCACGTTCGCCTTCTCCGCCACGATCTTGACGGCTTCGGGGAAGGAGACGCGCTCAATCTCCATCACGAAGTTGAACACCGAGCCGCCCTTCGCGCAGCCGAAGCAGTAGAAAATATCCTTTGACGGGTTGACCGAGAACGACGGCGTCTTCTCCTGGTGGAAGGGGCAGCAGGCCATCCAGTTCGCGCCCTTCTTCTTGAGCGAGACGTAGTCCTGTATGACGCGCACGATGTCGGCCTGCCGGCGCAAGTCGTCAATGAATGTCTGTGGGAAGCGCATCGGTTGATGTGTCGAGCGTGGAAAAGTCGGGCGTCCGGCTAAAACGGGAAACTCGCTAGAACGGTGAGGTCGTCAGCTTCCACCCGGCCCTCACCCTCGGGTAGAGGCGTTCCCGTTCCGCCTCGTTGTCGTAGAAGGTTTCTCTCCCTTTGTCGTTCAGGTTGCGGACGATGATGCCCACCGAGGTGTGTGGGTCAGCGCGTGTGATTCTCACTTCGTCGCCCGTGCCGACGGCCCACAAGACCATTCCTCGTTTTATCCCGGCGGCGGACCCGGCATCGAGCGTGATAGAGGTCACTGAGAC
Organism: Pyrinomonadaceae bacterium; assembly: GCA_035253525.1. Lineage (GTDB taxonomy): Bacteria > Acidobacteriota > Blastocatellia > Pyrinomonadales > Pyrinomonadaceae > QHXM01. The sequence continues at coordinate 1,031 of DATFCB010000262.1, forward strand.
TGGGGCCGTGTATGTGACCGCGTATGAGATCACCGCCCCGGACGGGGCCTCGTAGTTGAACTCAGACTTCACCACCCTTTTGTTGACCTTCGTTATTAACGTCTCGACGGGCTTCTTCAGAAACTTCTCGTAGCCCTGCGGCACGACCGCGCCGCCGACGGCAGATTCCACGGCCGAGACCGGGCCAAGCTTGTAGAAGAAGGGCGCGCCGAGGTCGTAATGAATGGCGAGCGCCCCGTTGAAGTCGCCGAGGCCCGCGACGTAATCGCCGAAGTCCGACATCTTGTCTTCGGGAATCAGGATGCGCTCGCCGCGATATTTTACGGGGACGAAATTAATCGCGCCCTGAATCGAATGGCTCCGGCCGTGCGAGTGGCCGGAAGAGACGGTCTGCTCCGTGGTGAGCTGAATCACAGGCGTCAAATTCATCGCCTTCCCATAACTGAATTCTACGACCTTCGCCTCGCACTTATTGACTGCGACGCTTACGAAGCCGCTTTCCAGCGACCAGCGCATGTAACTGCCGTGCGTCTCGCCGCCGATAAAGTAATCGCCCGCCCACTCGCCGCCCGACGATTGTTGATTGTCCTTCGCAATGCTTTCCCAAAGACTGATGAGCTTCCTGATCTCCTCTTTGGGGACGGAGTCTGGAAACCGCCAAGCCTCGGAGACTCCGTTTGCCCAGCGCCCGTGCTGGTCGAAGAGTTCAAGCGCGTTCTGGGCGAAGGCAGACTCGTAGCAGGAGAGCGAGAGGAGAAGCGTCAACAAAATCTTTAATGAGCATCTGGGCATGAATCGTTACCTCTTATCTATCGCCGCGGCGCGGCGGCGTGAGCGCGTCAGCCTGCGGCCTGACCGCGGCCGTGTCTTTGATTACTTAATACGACATTTCACCCCAGCGCGCCAGCGGCAAGCAGGGCTTTCGTCGGCGGTGAAGACGGCGGGGCGCGAGGAGTTTGCTCCGTGCGTTCCTACTGCTTTAGCTCGACGACGGTCGCGCCCGCGCCGCCCTGGTCCTGTGGGGCCGGGGTGTAGCGCGCGACGTGCGGGTGGCCTTTGAGGAAATCGCCGATGGCGCGGCGGAGCGCGCCCGTGCCGTGGCCGTGGACGATGCGCACAAATTGCAGCCCGTTCAAAAACGCCTCGTCCAGAAACTTGTCCGCCTCGTCAACCGCCTCGTCGGTCGTGC
>DATFCB010000263.1:0-4452 GCA_035253525.1 Pyrinomonadaceae bacterium
GATTTGCATCTTCTTCGTCCCGCGCGGCAGCCCTTCGAGCAGTTGGTCAATGGAAGTCGGCAGGACCCTTTTTTCGCGCACGTAGAGGCGGATGGCTTCCGCGACCTGTTCGCCGCGCAGGATAGCTTCCTCTTCGAGTTCGCGCTGCGCCATCCTGCGGTAATTCGGGACGGCCGTGATGAGCAGCAGCGCCATGATCGTCATCATGGCGAGCAGCGCGACGAGCGCGTAGCCACGCTCGTCGCGCCGCGCTGTGCCAATTCTTTCGGGCCTCGTGTCGCCTTTCCCGTCGCTCATGTTAGGGCTCCGTCGGCTCCTCTTCTTCCACTTCCACGGGCTCAACCGGCTGCTCTGGGACCGGCTGTGGCTGCGCCGGCTGCGGGTAGCGCGGCTGGCCGCCCACGTTTGGGCTAGAGCTGTTGCCGACCAGCGGGAGTTTGTGCTTGATGTTGAGGCTCGTGTCCGTCAGCGTCAATTCGGCGACGGAGATGCCCGTGACGCGGAAGCGACCGCCGAGGATGTCGCCGCGCTGCACGTTCAGAAGGTCGCGGCCGTTCTTCTCCTTCACGATGGCGATGTCATTTCCGCTGGGCTTGATACTGACGCCGATGAAAGTGTAGTTCGGCACGGGCGCGGGCATGACGTTGAGGGTCGCGGTGTTTGAGAACAACTGGCCGTCCTGGGAGCGCACCACCACATCGCGCCCGCCCTCGAAGGAGATGAGTTGGGCCGGGACCTTCGTCGAGAGTTGCTGCGGGCTGACGAAGCGCGTCTCAAGCTCGGCACCGCCGATGAAGATGCGCGTCTCGGGCGTGAACTTGTCTCCGGTCACGTCGAGCGTGAAGTCGCCCGTGTGCGCGTAGACGTTGACGGGCGAGATGCCCGCGAGAATGACGTTGGGCTCGGGCGCAGGCGGAGGCGGCTCCTCCGGGACGGGAGTAGGCGGAGGCGGAGGCGGCTTCACGTAGAAGGCGAAAATGTTGCGCCCGGCTTCCGGCACGGCGGGCGGATTGTCATCCCAGGAAATCGGCCGCAGCACGGCAAGCGGGTCGGCGTTTAAATCCGCGACGTTCGGGATGGGGGTGTGCGGCGAAGGAGAAGTTCTGGCACCCTGATTGTTAGTATTCGACGGTGGCCTTTTGGGGCCGGACGAGCCAAGGAACATGTAAGCCAGCGCGATGATCGCGATTGCGCCGAGGACGATGGCCGCGATTTTCTTGTTGCGCTCCGATTGCTGGTTCGTGCCTTCAACTACTGCCATGAGATTTTGAACCTGCCCTTCAGCGAGTCTCGCCCGCGGGTTGTTCCGTCACCACTTCGCCGCCCGCTTCGCGCCGGAAGTAAGCGGCCATATCGAGCCGCAGGCTGACGAGCGTGGTGCGCGGCGCCGCCGCCTCAGTGTCGGCGCTCACGGAGACGCCCGCGTCGCTCGCCCGCTCCAGCTCGACCGCATTGATAATGATGAATTGATTGCTCGATTCGATGTCTCGCACGAAGTGGCGCAGGCTTGCATACTGCCCCTCGACCGTGACGATGACGGCGATGCCGGGGTAGAGGCTCTGCCAACGGCTGCTGACGGTGCGGGCCGAGGCCGCCTGCTGCTGCGCGGCCGTCTTCGACTCAAGATAGTTGTAAACGGGGCCGGAGGTGTTGCGCAGGTTGTTGCTGCGAATCAACTGGATGAGAGTGTTGTAAAGGCCGATGCGGCCTTCGCCGCGCGTGGTCAGTCGCCCGTTCTCGAACTTGTCCAGGCTCTCGTTAATTTTACCGATAATGTCCTCTGCGCTCCCGCGCGCGACTATGGTCTTCTGCAACTCGCTGAGTTTCTGGCGCTGTCTCTCGCGGTCGAGTTGTGCGGCGGCCAGGCGCGTCCCCGAAGGGGTGTAAAAATAGAGGTAGACGAAGACGACGGCGAGCAGCATGAGGGCGCTGCCCGCGAGTCCGGCGATTTCGGCGACGCCGAGGACGCTGCGCTGGCGCGACTGGCGCAGCTTGTCCACGCGGGCGCGAATCATCTGCGTGCGGTGTCGCCGTGCAGTCGGTTGTGTCGCTCGTTCTTCGCTCATCGCACCTCAGCATTCTCCGCGACGCTGTTGCCTGGGCCGCTCGCCGGGACGACCGTGCGTGGGTAGTAGCTCACGCGCAAGGTTGATTCTGTGCCAGACTCGCCCCGCTCCTTCTGTAAATTCTGCTCAATCAATTCGGCGCGGAAGATCCCGCCGCGGTCCATCTCCATGATCATTGCTGTGGCGTCCGCGGGGTTCTTACTCGCAATCACCAACTCCAGTTCGGCGACAGTCCGTTCGCCCTGCTGGCCGACATCACGGACCGTGATGCGCTTGACGCGGACGCTGCCGGGAAGCACCCCTTCGAGGTCGGCGAACAGTCGCGCCCACGAAAAACGCTTGCGTCCGATGAGCGCCTGTGCGGCTTCGAGCGTCTGCGTCTGCTCAGGCGTCAGCGACTGTTTGATCTCCTCGGCACGGCGTTCGAGCGCGGCGACCTCCTGACGCTGACTCTCGCTCTCGCGCTCGACCTCCAGTGCTCGACGGTTCGTCTGACTGCTCTTGCTGACGAGAAGGACAAGCGCGAGCAGTGACGCGACCGTGATGACGCCCGCGATTGTCCACGGCAGAGCACGATTGCGAAATGGCTGGCTGGCGAGATTGAGGTTGGCGCTCACGACAGAATTACCGTCCACTCTATGATGGAGACGTTCGTTCTCCAACAGACCACGAAAGCATACCAGCGCGCAAACACGGGGCGCAACCGCGCGCGCCTGAGCAGCTAACTCATCGCCCGCCTGCCGACACTTAAACGCGCCGAACGGAATCGAGTTGCAGAAAGAATATAAAGACGCGGAGACGCGGCGAAGAAAGGCAACAGTCTTTCTCGCCGCGTCCTCGCGTCTCCGTGTCTTACTTTACTTGTTCCCCGTCGCCTGGCTGACGACGCGCGAGTTAATAATTTTGCCGGCGGTGTCGAGCGTCAATTCGATAACCGCGCCGGAAGTGTCTCGGACGCGGCGGACGAGTTGGCCGGTGGTGTTCGTGCTCTCGCCTATCACGGTCGCGCCGAGGTCCGTGATGTTGCCGAGCGTGCGCTCGTTCAAGACCTTGCCCGTGTTGTCGAGCGTGCGTTCGAGGATGCTGCCCGTGGTTCCGATTGTGCGCTGGACGGTTTGGCCCAGTTGGTTGACGGTCTGGCTGAGCAGGCCGTTGGGCGCGGTCAGGTTGCCGAGCGTCTGCGTGACTGCGCCGCCGGGTCCGAGCGCCTGTCCGGCGACGCCGCCGACCGTGCCGACCGTTTTGTCCACAGTCTGCAAGAGGCGTTCGAGAATCTCCGGGTTGCGGTCAATGGTCGTCAGCGTGCGGTCAATAATCGAGGCGACGTTGTCGAGGCGCACTTTCAGAAGCACTTCGGCGCGGACGCCCTTGATCGTCAGCTTGACCCTGTCAATGCCGACATCGGCCCCGGCCGTGAGCGCGAGCAGGTTGGCGAGCCGCGCGTCCAGCGCCACGTGCGCGCGCAGGTTGTCCACTTCCAGAGTAATCTCTTCGACCGAAAGATTCGGCACGTCGAGTAACACGTCCGGGTTCCCGGTCGCGGCCTCCTGCTGGCGGCGCGCGCTGGCTGCCTGCTGTCTTTGAATGTCCTCCTGCGAGAGCGGTCGGACGGGTGTGACCGGCGGCGGCGTCTGTCGCGGCGTCGGGCGTGGACGCGCCGGGTCCTGTTGCGGCTGACTGGTCGTGCTGCCCGTAATCGAGGCGTCGTTGCCGCTCGTCGTGGTGTTCTGCGCCGCGACGGTGTAGACGCCCGCCGTGAAGAGCGCGAGCAAGGTTACTACTCCGAAACGCGAGAGCTTGTTCACTGGTGGTCTCCTCCTGAATAGTTTTGATGAAAGCCTGAAGTCAACTTTCCGTCGAAAGGTCGGGGGACTCGGTTTTAAAACATCGCCTTCTATCAAAGAGGGAGAGCGCGATTTCAAAGCTCGGATTTCAAATTTCAGTCTCACGGCGCGGCCGCAGGCGCGCGGCGCGTGTTGAGTCGTTCGAGCACGCGCGCGAGGCTGGCGCGGAAGCTGACGCGCCCGCGCACGTTTCTCAGGAGCACGTTTATCTCGTCGGCACCGACGGCGACGCCGACGCGCAGCCTCAGGCCGCGTGCGGTCTCTTCGCCAACCTCGACCGTGGTCGAGGCCGCGAAGTCATGTTCGGTGATGCGCCGCTCCGTGATGTTCAACTCGAAAGTCTCGTCGGCGGTCGTCCGGTTCGCCTGCGGCGCGGAAGAGGCTTGCGCAGCGGCGGCGCTCGGCGCGACTTCATTTTGTGCCAGCGCGAGCACGGACGAAGCTGTCAAGACTGCCAGGACTAGCGCGAGGCGGAAGAGATGCTTTGTCACCGCGGTGTCCCTCCGTTCGGCTGCGGGGTCGGAACTGAAGGGGCGGGCGCG
>DATFCB010000264.1:0-4725 GCA_035253525.1 Pyrinomonadaceae bacterium
GCAGCAAAAGGAAGCCTTAAACTTTCACTATTCGATTTTCAAAGCTCTCTTACAGAGAGTTGACAAGTTTTCCGGTGGTTTTGTCGAGAGGGTCACACCCGTTCCCATCCCGAACACGGAAGTTAAGCCTCTTGGAGCCGATGGTACTGCGCGGGAGACTGCGTGGGAGAGTAGGAAGCCGCCGGGATTATTTCCGAAGAAAGCCCGCCAGAGTATCAAGCTCTGGCGGGCTTTTGGCTTAGAAATCTGGTGACGGCGCGCTTACTTCTCCTTGTACACTCCATCAAACCAAACCTGCGCTGGCGGCGTTAGCCCGTTACACGGGGTCAGGTTACTGGTGATGTGGAAACGTCCGTGGCCTGTCGCCCCCGCGCGCCCTCCCGTGCCGCCGGTGATACGGAAAGGTACGCCGTGAGCGTTCGACGCGGCGCAGATCGCAGGGTTCGGTGCCAGCACGAAGGGATCCCCTTCGATGAAGACCTGATCGCCGGTTTGCACATACGTATCAATCGCTTTCAGGTCGAAGACGAGATTGGTCGTGGTGTCGGTGCACGCAGAGAAAACGGCGGTATTGTAGCCGCCCTCCGTGTCAATTCCCGAGCCCTCGAAGCTCAGCTCGATGTTTTGCGGAAATGCCCCGCACCGAGCGACATTGGGGCCGGCGCTTACCAGGTTGAAGCTTGAGCCGCCTTTGTAATTGGGATTGACGTACTTATCCCCCGCGGCTGCCGAACTTCCTCCGCGAACCTGGCTGGCGAGGAGCATTATCCCGGTGAGTGTTAGAAGCATTACTGTGAGTCTGGTTTTCATTCGCTTAGCTCTCCTTTTGGGGTACATAATTTGTGACCTTGTTAATTCTCGGCCGCGGGCGTCGCGATTGAGCATTAACAACCCGAAGCCGACAGCGCTCTTACAATCTCTAAGGCGTAAACCTCGCGCGAAAACTATCATCAAGGAAAATGAATGTTCATGTGAGAGTAGGAAGCCGCCGGGGTTATTTCAGAGAAGGCCCGCCAAAGTGTTAAGCTCTGGTGGGCTTTCCTGTCTCAGCGAACAAAAGTACGGAATCTGGAGTCTAAAGTCTTGAGTCCCGAGAGAGAATGATTTTAGACTCCAGACCTTGGACTCCAGACGTTTTTTGATGTCGTTCAGCACTTTCTTCAGAGTCTCTTCCTACGCGATGGTCGGCTGCGGCGCGCTCGCCCTGGCCGTCTCCGACGGGCTGAGCGCGGCACTCGCGGCGCTGTTCGGCGTCGTGCTCGTCGTCGCCTGGAAACTCGAAGGGACGCGCTGGCAACTCCCCGAGCGCGTCGGCCTCGTCGTGGTGCTGCTCTCGCTCCCGCTCTTTTATCTCGACTGGCAGTTCCTCTCCGGCGGGACGACGAGCGAGAAGGTGGGCGTTTCGGCGCTCGGCCACCTGATACTTTTTCTCTCCGCCGTCAAGCTTCTACAGGTCAAGGCCGACCGCGACTGGGTCTTTCTCTACCTGATCTCCTTCTTCGAGGTCCTGCTCGCTGCGGGCCTCAGCGTTAGCCCGCTCTTTCTCCTGTCGCTCGTCCTCTACGGATTATTCGCGCTCTCCACGGTCCTCGCCTTCGAGATCAGGAAGGCGCGGCGCGGCGTCAAGATTACGGAGACGCGACTCCTGGTCGCGCCCGATTCGACGCTCTTCCGCCGTCTGACGCGACGCAAAGCCGATACAGCCCATCACAACGGAGAAGCGCGCCGCCTCCCGCTCGTCTCGTTTCTACTGATGCTGCTCATCTTCGGCCTCGCGCTTCCGCTCTTTCTGATAGTTCCGCGCACGGGCGCGAACGCTCTGGCGCGGACGGGCGGCGGCGCGCGCGGTTTCGTGGGCTTCTCCGAAAACGTCACCCTCGGCGACGTGGGCCGTCTTCAACAGAGCGACCAACTCGTGATGCGCGTCCGCGTGGAAGACGCCCGGCCGGCCGTGACCGCCGGACTGCGCTGGCGCGGCGTGGCGCTGGATTTTTACAACGGCCGCGGCTGGGAGCGGACCGGCGAGCGTTACACGTTCGAGCGGCCCAACAACGAACGCGGCTTCTTCCAGTTGGGCACGACCGAGGACTTGCAGCGGCTGACGACGCAGACCTTCTACATAGAGGCGATTGATACGCCCGTCCTCTTCGCGGCCCCACGCGTCGTCGCGCTTCAGGGCTCTATCCCTTACCTGCGCAGCGACACAGAGGGCGCTCTCTCCACGCGCCCGCATTACCAGGAGCGCGTCTCCTACAAGGTCTACTCCGACACGGAAGTGCCAGACGAGGAGACACTGCGCAGGACCGCCATCGGCGACGTGCAGTTTTACCCCGCCTGGGTCGCGCGCTACCTGCAACTCCCGGACAACATAGACCAGCGCATCCCGCGACTCGCGCGCGAGTGGATGACGAGCGCGGGGGCCGTCAACCAGTACGACGCGGCGCGCGCCATCGAAGCCCATCTCCAAAACGATTTCGCTTACACGCTCGACATGAAGGCGACGGGGCCGGACCCTTTGGCCGATTTTCTCTTCAACGTGCGTGCAGGCCATTGCGAATATTTTTCCACGGCGATGGCCGTCATGCTCCGCTCGCAGGGCATCCCCGCGCGCGTCGTCAACGGCTTCCAGCGCGGCGAGTACAACGACGCGGCCGGCGTCTACACCGTCACGCAGCGCGAGGCGCATTCCTGGGTCGAAGTCTATTTTCCGGGGACGAGCGCCTGGGTCACTTTCGACCCGACGCCGCAAATCGGGCGGCCCGCGTTCCAGCGCACAGGCATTCAAGGCTGGTTCGGCAAATATGCCGAGGCGCTTGAGATGTTCTGGATTCAGTATGTCGTCGGCTACGACAGCCAGGAGCAGCGCTCGCTGGTGAACTCCGTCGGCAACCGCTTCTACGACTTTCGCAGTTGGAGCGGCGACAAGCTCAAGAGCCTCAAGGAGACTCTCGCGGGCTGGTTCGGCTGGCTGAGCGTCGAGAACGAGGACGGCTCGGTCTCCTACACGCGCCTCGCCCTCACGATTCTGCTCGGGAGCCTCGTAATCGTCGGCCTGGTGTTCCTGGTCAGGAGAATCCGTCGGCTCGGCTTCTGGCGTCTCTTCAGCCGCAAGCAGGCGGAAGACCCGCACGTCTCGGTCGTGGAATTCTACGAGCGCATGACGAAGACCCTTAACGAGCGCGGCCTCCAGCGCGCCGCGGGCGAGACCCCGCTTGAGTTCGCCGCCGCGACACAGTTGCCGGAGGCCATGCAAATCACACGTGCCTATAACCGCGTGCGCTTCGGCGACGCCAAGCTCTCCGCCGCCGAGAGCAAACAGATTGAAGAATGGTTGAGAAGGATGGAAGAAAAGCAGTGATAAGTGATAAGTGATAAGTGATGAGTAAAAGAAAGAGGTTTTTACTTATCACTTATCACTCATCACTTATCACTTATCACTTATCAGTTATGAAAAAAGTTGGATTTATAAGTCTGGGCTGCCCGAAGAATTTGGTGGACAGCGAAGTGATGATGGGGAAGCTGCGCGAGTCGGGCTACGAATTGACGACGGATGCGAGCGAGGCCGACACGGTCGTCGTCAACACGTGCGGCTTCATAGAGTCCGCGAAGAAAGAGTCCATCGAGGCCATTCTCGAAGCCGCGCGCCTAAAGACGGAAGGGAAGGCGCAGCGCTTGGTCGTCGCGGGCTGTCTGGTCGAGCGCTACCGCGATCAGTTGCGCGAGGAGATGCCCGAGGTGGACGCCTTCATCGGCACGGGCCAGATTAACGAGATTACGGAAGTTTGCGACGAGCGGAAGAACTCCCGTCAGCTTCCCGTCCTTCAAACTCCAATCGGCAATCAGAGTGCGACGTACCTTTACGACGAGTCCACGCCGCGCGTTCTGGCGACGCCCGGCTACACCGCTTTCATCAAGATTGCCGAGGGTTGCGACCGTCCCTGCGCCTTCTGTTTCATCCCGCAGATGCGCGGCCATTTCCGCAGCCGCCGCTTCGGCTCCGTGATGAACGAGGCCGAGGCATTGGCGAAGAAGGGCGTCAAGGAGATCGTGCTCGTCGCGCAGGACTCTTCGCGCTACGGCGAAGACCTGGGCGAGCGCGACGCGCTGGCACATTTACTGCGGGAGCTGTCGCACCTCGAAGGCATAGAGTGGGTGCGCGTGATGTACACCTACCCGACGCACATCTCGGACGCCTTCCTGGACGTGCTGGCCGAAGAGCCGAAGGCCGTCAAGTACCTGGACATGCCTTTGCAGCACGCGTCGCAGAACGTCCTGAAGCTGATGAAGCGCGGGGGCAACCGAGAGAGTCTCGAACGCCTCATCGAGCGCGTCCGCCGTCGCGTTCCCGGCATTGCTGTCCGCACGACTTTCATCACGGGGTTTCCGGGCGAGACCGAAGAGGATTTCGAGGAACTGCTCGCCTTCGTCCGCAACGTTGAGTTCGACCGCGTGGGCGTTTTCACTTACTCGGACGAAGAGGGCACGCCCGCTTTTGATTTGCCGAACAAGGTTGACGCGCGCACGGCGAAGCGGAGACGCACGCGCCTGATGAAAGAGCAGGCGCGCATTTCGCGGCGGCGCAACCGCGCGCGCGTCGGCTCAGTCGAGCGCGTACTCTTTGAAGGCGCGGCCAGGGAGACCGAACTGCTCTGGCAGGGGCGCATGGAGACGCAGGCCGCCGACATAGACGGCTGCGTCCTCATCAACGACGCGCCGGAAGATTTC
>DATFCB010000265.1:0-5641 GCA_035253525.1 Pyrinomonadaceae bacterium
TCAGCTTTGTGCTGAGCGTGCGCGCCGCCGTTGGCGGGCAACTGGTCCGTCAGCATCAGCAGGTGGCGCAGGTCTGCGAGCGTCTGGTCGTGCAGGTCGCGCGCGATTCTGCGCCGCTCGGCCTCCGTCTCGTTGGCGAGCTGCATGCGCGCGTCCGCGAGTTGGCGGTTCGTGTCCGCGAGCGTCGCGCCGGTGCGCGCGAGCCTGCGGTTCTGGTGATAGCCCCACCACAAGGCGACTAACGCGAGCGCCAGCAGCACGGAGAGCGAGACGGTCGTCCAGGGGAAGGGAGCGCCCGCGACCGCGAACTCGAACGTGAAAGGCGCGCTCGGCACGAGGTCTTTCGAGAAGGCGCGCGCCGTGACCCTGTAGCCGCCGGGGCTCAAATCCTCCATCGCGAACTGCGCGTCGTGCGAGAATTTTTGTTTGATGACGCGGCCGCGCGCATCCTGTAACAAGAAGGCGTACTGGAACTGTTCCGGGTAAGTGCGGCTACTCGTCGCGGCCGCGTCGAAGAGGAGACTGTTCTGCGGGTACTCCAGGCGCAGGCCGGTGCGTAGCTCGTCCAACTGATGCGCGTTCTGTCCGATGACGCGCACGGGAGTCAGGACGGGAGGGATGCGCCCCGGACTGTAACGCGCCACACCGCGGCTTGTCCCGACGAGCAGCGTGTTGTCATCGTCGTCGCGCATGGGCAGGATGGCGAAGGCGTTCTGCGATGGCAATCCCTGCTCCGCGTCGAGGCGCGAGACGACCGCGCCCACCTGGTCGTCCAAACGGACGCGCAGCAGGCCGCCCCCCGTCGTCGCGCACCAAGCGCCCGCCGAGCCTGTCTCGGCCCCGTCTGCGAGGACACTTCGCACGTCCAGATTCTGTGCCACTTCTTTGAGCGTGCCCGCGTGGTAAAGATAGAGGCCGCGCGCGGAGGCGAACCAGAGATAGTCGTTGCCCGCGTCGGCGACTGACCAGACGGCGCTCCCTTTGAGCCGGTCGAGCGCGGGGATTGATTTGACCTCGCGGCCATCGTAGACGAACGCGCCGGCGAGCGCCGTCCCTATCCAGAGCCGCCCGCTACGGTCAGTTTGCAGGCTGACGACATCGCGCTCCTGGGCGGTCGCCGTCTGGCCCGTGGGCCAAATCAGAGTGCGGCCGTCGCGGTCCAGTCGTTCGACGCCGCGCCCGAACGTGCCCGCGTAAAGCTTCCCCTCAAACTCCGCGACGCCGCGCACGTTCTCCTTCGCGCCCGCCTCAGCGCCGCCTCCTTCGACGCGCTGCAAAGATAACGCGCCCGCTCGTGACGCCTTCTCGCTCCGATAAAGTCCGTCGGCTGCGGCCGCGAAAATGCGGCCCGACTTGTCCTGGGCAATCGCGAAGACGGCGCTCTGAGAGAGGCCGGGAACGACGCGCCACGCTCGCGCCTGGCTCCCGTAAACGAAGATCCCGCGATTCGTGCCCGCGAGCAGTTGCCCGTCGGAAGTCTCGAAGAGCGCGCGGACGAAGTTGCTCTCGGCGTCCGCGGAGACGTTCTCGACGCGCGCCGCGTGCGGGTCGTAGCGGCAGACGCCGCGGTCCGTGCCGAACCAGATGACCTCCTCGCGGTCAACGAAGATGGAGAAGACGAAATCGGAACGAAGGCCGCCGGCCGTCTCTTCGAACGTGAAGCGTTCCAACAGGCGCGCGTCACCATTGTAGCGGAAAGCGCCGCGCCCGTTCGTGCCGACCCAGATGTCGTCGTGCGCGCCCGCGCGCAAGGCCATCACAGTGCCAAGCCCCGCGCCGACCTTGACAGGTTTTAGTGAGTCGCCGGCTTCATACAGTCCGCTGTCTTCGGTGCGCGCCTTCGCGCCGTACCAGAGACGGCCGCGCGCGTCCCGCTCAATTGTCTCTATGAAGAAGGCGCGCGGGCGGCTCTGAATCTCCGTGAAGACGCCGCCGCTGGTCGTGAGGACGCCGCGGCTGCGCGTGCCGACGTGAAGCACGCCGTCTTTCATCGCCAGGCTGGTCAGTTTGAGCGCGCCCGGCTCGTCCACGGCCGCGCTCTGTAGCGGCTCCGAAGGGCTGCTCCGAACCTCCAGCGTCTTGTCGGAATTGGTCCGGCAGTCGAAGACGACGCCCTGCTCTGTGGCTAGAATCGCGCGCCCGCGCTCGGGCGTGATGACGGCCGTGATTGATTTGCCCGCGGTCTCCTTGATGAATTGAAACTCGCCGCCGCCGCGCGCGCGCGCCGCGCCGTCTTCGGTCCCGACCCAGAGCACGCCGTCCTCGTCGAGCTTGAGCGCGAGCACGCGCTTCCCGCTCAAGCCCTCGGCCGTGACGGCCTGTATGCGCCGCCCATCATATTTCGCCAGCCCCGCGTCCGTCCCGAACCACATCGCGCCGTCCGCATCCTGCGCAATCGCGCGCACACGGTTCGACGGCAGCCCGTGAAAAAGCGTCACCGCGCCCCACTGGTGCAGCGTGGACGGCGGCGTCGGCGTGGGCGTCGGCGTCGGCGTCGCCGTTGGCGTCGGAGTTACTGTCGGTGTGGCTTGCGCCGACTCGGCGGGACGCGCAGGGGGCAGGTTCGCGTTCTGTGCCAAAAGAAGGAATGGAACTGTGAAGAAGAAGACGGCGATGAACAGACAGAATGCGGCAAGGCTCTTACTTGCTAAAGGTCTTTGCGCCTGTGCGCCTGTGCGTGAGACTTCTTCCGTCATCGCTCATGCGGGTTCACTCGCTAGTGCTTCCTGGCCTCCGCCTTCTGTTCGTCACTGTAACGCTTGCGGTCGCGCTCGATCCAGGATTCCAGGTCGTGCGCGGCCGTCTCCAATTCGTCCGAGTTGAGCAGCCCACGCCGCAGCGCCTCGAAGAAGGCGCGCGTGCGGACGTTATAGGCGAGCTTGTCGTAAGACTCGTTCTGCGTGCCCTCGGGCATCGAGACGAAGAGTTTTTCGTAGAGCGTGGCGAGTCGGCTCTCGACGCCGCGCAAGCTGAGACTGCACTTGCGCGCGATGGCCCAGTTCGAGAGTCCGAGCGCCAGGTAGTAGAGCGCCTCGGCCTCGAACTCCGTCAGGAGCGGGCGCTTGAACGAGTCCTTGAACGCGGGGTCAATCATGTCCGCGCCGTCTTCGAGGACGGCGGCGACGAAGCGCAGGAAGCGCGACTCGGGGTTGTTCTTGTGTATGAAGCCGTAAGCGGGCGGCGGCTGCACGGACTTGATGATCTTGCGAATCTCGTTGATGTAAATCTCGTGTGGGAACTGCGTCCAGAAGATGATGCGCGCGGCGGGGTAGTCTTTCCAGATGGCGCGCGCAGCCTTCACGCCCGAGAGCTTGGGCATCTGTATGTCCAGCACGCAGAGGCCGGGCCGGTGCTTTAAGGCCAGCTCAATCGTCTGCTCGCCGTCGCCGGCCTCTATCACGGGCGCGTGCGAGGCGAACTCTCGTTCCAGAATCTCGCGCAGGTAGCGGCGCTGCGCGACATTGTCTTCGGCGATCAGAATAGACATGCTCATATTGTAAATCTAATCCTGCCCGGCGCGCACGGTAATGTGGACAGCCACAGTTGACAGACGTGCTGCCGACGTGGCTAGTTAAATAAGAAAGCAATACAAAATCAGGACTCAACCCCTTTGCGTCTTTGCGCCTCCAGCGTGAGATGTTTTGATTTTTCACGCAAAGGCGCAAAGAGGTTGAGTGAATCGGTAAACGGTCTCTTACTATGCCAACAATTTTCACGCACGCGGTCGCGGCGCTGGCCTTGGGAAAGGCGAGTGCCGGTGCTCGAAAGATGCCGGCGCGGTTCTGGCTGCTGACGGCGCTGTGCGCCATCTTGCCGGACGCCGATGTTGTCGGTTTCTCTTTCGGCTGGCGGGGCTCCATGCTCGGGCACAGGGGGCTTTCGCATTCGCTCTTCTTCGCGCTGGTAGTCGCGCTCCTCGTCGTCTGGCTGGCTTTCAGAAAAACTCGGCCGTTCAAAACGCCCTGGCTCGTGCTCTATTTCTTCGTGGTGACGGCGTCGCACGGCCTGCTCGACGCGTTGACGGACGGCGGCTCGGGCGTAGCCTTCTTCGCGCCCTTCGATGGCGCGCGCTACTTCTTCCCGTGGCGGCCGATAGAAGTCTCGCCGCTCAGCCTGGACCGCTTCTTCAGCCCGCGCGGTGCGGAAGTGATTAAGAGCGAGGTCGTCTGGGTCTGGATTCCCGCCGCCGCACTGGTCGCGCTCGCGTGGCTTTTTCGCAGGTTGCGGGGCAGCGTGAAGTGAGCTAGAGTTTTCGCGCTCCCGCATCACATCTATCAAAAGACGGACAGCTAATGAAGAAACGGAAACTCTCGTCGCTCGTCGCGCTCGGCCTGCTTCTCTTCGCCTTCGTTCCGCACGCGCCTTCGCAGGGGACGGCGAACACGCGGGAAACTTCAACGACGCCGTCGCCGCGCGACGAACGCTTGTGGCGCGAGGCGCTCAAGATTCATCGCAAGGCGATAGTCGTTGACACGCACAACGACATCACCTCGATGATGATTGACGAGGGCTACGACCTGGGCACGTCGTCGGTCGGCAAGTACCATACGGACCTCGCGCGCATGAAGGAGGGAGGGCTGACCGCGGAGTTCTTCTCCGTCTACGTTGACAGGAAGTACGCGACGGAAGGCGGCTCGGCGCGGCGCGCGCTCGACCAGATTGACCTGGTTTACCGCGCGGCCGAGCGCTACCCGGACAAGATCATGATGGCGACTTCCGTGGCAGACATACGGCGCGCGAAGAAGCAGAACAAGGTTGCCGCGCTGATGGGCATAGAGGGCGGGCACGCGATTGAGAACTCGCTGATGGCGCTCCGCGATTTTTACAGGCTCGGCGTGCGCTACATGACGCTGACGCACAACAACACGAACGACTGGGCCGACGCCTGCTGCGACACGGCGAAGCACAACGGGCTGTCTGAGTACGGGCGCGAGGTCGTGCGCGAGATGAACCGTTTGGGCATGCTCGTGGATATCTCGCACGTCTCCGACAAGACCATGTCGGACGTGCTGGACATCTCGACCGCGCCGGTCATCGCCTCGCACTCTTCGGCGCGCGCGCTGAACACGCACTTGAGAAACATCCCGGACGAGCTTCTTCGACGCATCGCTAAGAACGGCGGCGTCGTGATGGTCAACTTCTTTCCGCTCTTCATAGACCAGAAGGCACTCGACGCGAACAAGGAGCGCAACGAGCGCTTGAAGCCGCAACTCGACGCGCTCGCGGAGCAGTTCAAAGACGACCCGAAGCGGCTTTCGGAAGAGAGGGACAAACTGTTCAACGCGAACCCCCTGCCGCCGACGCAGCTCTCCGTCTTAATTGACCACATAGACCACATCGCCAAGGTCGCGGGCGTTGACCACGTAGGCATTGGCTCTGACTTTGACGGCGTGTCGAGCCTGCCCGTCGGCATGGAGGACATAGCAAAATTGCCCGTCCTCACCTACGAGCTTTTGCGGCGCGGCTACAGCGAGAAGGACGTGCGCAAAATCCTGGGCGAAAACTTCCTCCGCGCCTTCGGCGAAGCCGAGCGCGTCGCGCGCAACGCGAGCCGCACCGTCAGCGGCGACGGCAGCCAGAAGCGCCTGGAGCCCGCGAAGAAATAGTCCGTCTAAAAACTGAGAAGCGCGCGGCGACTTGC
>DATFCB010000266.1:0-5616 GCA_035253525.1 Pyrinomonadaceae bacterium
GCCGCCGAAAATCCTTTTTTTACCGTTCTATAGGGGTTAACACCACCGCCGCCGCCTTTGTGGCAAAATAAATCGCTTGTCATTTAATTACGAAGCGGCCGCAGCCGAGTTCCAAATTTTCGCCTCGCGGACGGGGCCAAAAAACGCGCCCCGGATTTCTTTTCTCGACGCGGACGCCCTGTCTGAGTATATTGTCAGCGAAGGGGTGATAAGTGATGAGCGATAAGTGATAAGAAAAAACTACTTCTTTCACTTATCACTTATCACTCATCACTTATCACTCTCATAAGAATCATACGAGGAGAATCATCATGGAAGAGCACGAAGGACAGGCCAAGAGCAGGACGGACGCGCCGCAGGAGGAAGAGAGCCCTTCCGAAAAGCTGGAAGGGACACCCCCGGAGGGCTCCCTGGTCCCTGGGCCGGAAAACCCAGAGAGCGTGGAGATCAAAGACGAGACGAACCCGAACACGGAGTGAACGCCTCGCCGCTCGAACCGTAAGGCGGACCTCGGATTCAAAATTTATGCGTTATCTTCTGCCGCTGCTCTTCGTCGCGCTGACGAGCAGTAGTCCCTCCCAAAGCCTGCCGGGCGGGCAATCGGACAACTCCGCCAACTCAAGCGGGGGCGTCGCCGTCACGGGATCGCTCGCTGAACTGAAGAACAGGCGGCGCGTGCTTCTGCTCGTCCGCCGGAGCGCCGTCGTTGACAGCCGCGGCGGGGCCGACGCGCTTTTGAAAGAGGCTTACGCGGCCGGGGCGTCGGGTTCGCCCATTCGCTACCCGCGAATCTACAACCTGCTGGCCCGGCACCTCAACAGGTACATGAGCAGGCACCAGAGCATCAGCGCCGCCGGAAGCGTTCCCGACGCAGAGTTCATCATCTTCTTCAATCTGCTCGAATATCGCTACCCGCTCGGCCACCCTTACCCTTACGGCGAGATGTTCGTCATCCTCAACGACACGGCGCAGGGTCGCCGCCCGCGCGTCATCTGGAAGACGCGCAAAGACTCCATGTGGGTCGAAGACGCCATCAAGGAATTAATCAGAGACTTGAAGACCGTGCGCGGGGAGGGATGAAAAAGGGATGAGGGCGGAGGGATGAGGGATGAAGTAAGAGAGGACTTTCTGCTCTTCACCTCGCCTGTCAACTTAAACGCCCTCGCACTTTGTCCGAGAGTAAATAAAGACCGATTACGGTCGCCAGAGCCAGGCGGGCAATCAATTGGCTCGCGTTCCCTCCCGTCTCGGCGATAGACCAGACGAGCATTAATCCCAGATTGATGAAGTAGACGTACACGCCGGCCAGTTTGCCGGATGCAATCAAAACACCGCTGACGGCTATCCCGATACCGGCCACTACGAAATAGGGAGTACGGCCGCCGAGGAGTAGAAGGTAGACTCCGGCGAAACTCAACGCCGCACCGAGAATTGCCAGGAGTATGCCAAGTCTTTTAGGCGGGGCCGGGCCGGCTTGAGGATGAGCCTGAGCGCGACCTATTCCGCCGGCGGGTGCGAGCAAATAGCCGCACCGCTTACAGGCCACGGCCGCCGAGAAATTAGCGTGTCTACAGCGCGGGCATATGCTGCTGCGCATGACTCCCTCCGTTCGCAAGCTTCAGGTGCCCGGCCTGACCGGCGAGGCCGCGCCCTCACCCACGACCGTAGACCACGCACGCACGCGCCAGCGCGCCACCAACCCGTTTCTCACGTACGGGTCCGCGGCCGCGAACCGCTCGGCCACTTCCGGCGAGTCGCCCTCAAAGAGCAACACCGCGCCGTCCACAGGCTCGGCCAACGCGCCGCCGAGGACGAGTTCACCCCGCGCGTGAGAGGCCCACGCGAGAGCCAGATGCTCCGCCCGAAACTCCGCCCTGCGCCCCAAATAATCCGGCGCGACTTCATAAAACAGCAAATAATGCATGTCCCCTCCGAATGTTGCCGCCAAGACGATCAATGGATAATATGCAGACTTCGCCCGCCTGTGCCGATTAATATCTTATACTCGATGACATGGCTATGAAAGAGACTCACCGCCGACCCGAAGAAGTCTCTTCCACGGGCAAGGCCCGCTCGACCAGCTTACGAATCTTACTCCGGGCAGCGGCCGTCTCAATTGTTTTAGCCCTCGCCCTCGTCGCCGCGCTTCACTGGCGGCGCACTCCCACAACTAACACGAGCGACCCTTACGCCGCCGTCCCCTTCCGCCCGAGAGTGACTTACGACTCATCGAACGTCACAGTCACCAACACCGAAGATGAGCCATACCTGGATGCGAGCTTAAATGTCTACGTCGGGGCGACCCTCTACAGCGCGCAACTCGGCACGATACGTCCCGGCGAGACCATGACACGCCCCCTGCGCAGCCTCACCAACGACCGCGGTGAGAATTTCGACCCCGGCGCTCCCGACATCAGCGAACTGGAAGTGCGTGCGCGTTTCGGCGGTTACAATGTTCACAAAGACTTTCCCCCGCCGCGATGATTGATTCATCCAGGCTACAGATTGACTCAACCCTCCAGCGCCTTACGTCTTCGCTTTGCGCCTCCAGCGAGAAACAGCCGTTCTCGCTGGAGGCGCAACAAAAGAAAAACCGAAGCCGCAAAGGGTTGAGTTTAAGGTTTGAAGCGGCCTCTTAACTTCACCGCCCGCCGCGCAGGCTGTCATAACTGTGTCGCAGAATCTCGGCGGAGGCGCGCAGGCCCGCGCGCTCTTCGTCGCTGAGCGGCAGTTCTACCACGCCGAGGACGCCGTCGCGCCCCACCACGCAGGGCAGGCTCAGATAAATGTCCTCGATTCCGTACTGGCCGCGCATCATCGTCGAGACGGGCAGGACCGTGCGCTCGTCGCCGAGCACGGCCTCGCAGATGCGCACGACGCACGAGGCGATGGCGTGCGACGTGTAGCCCTTGCGCTCGATGATGTCGGGCGCGGCGCGGCGCACGCGCGCCAGAAGCTGCTCAAAATCCGGGCAGCCCTGCGACTCGCAATACGCCTTCAGCGGGACGCCCGCGACGTGGGCCGCGCTCCACGCTGCGATCTCCGAGTCGCCGTGCTCGCCGACGATGTAGGCGTGAATCGAGCGCGCCTCTATCCGCAGCTTCGCGGCGAGCATCGCGCGCAGCCGCGCCGTGTCGAGCACCGTCCCGGAGCCCAGGACGCGCCCTACGGCCAGCCCCGATTCCTCTTGCGCCACCTGTGCCAGAATGTCCACAGGGTTGGTCGTCATCAGGACGACGCCCTCGAAGCCTTCGGCCATGAGGGCACGAATGCAGTCGCGCACGACCGTGACGTTGCGGCCGAGGAGGTCCAGGCGCGTCTCGCCCGGCCGTCCCCCGACGCCCGCGGCGATGACGGCGATGGCGGCGCGCGCCGCGTCCCTGTAGTCGCCCGCCCACACGGCCACAGGGCGCGCGAGAGCGGCGGCGTGCTGCAAGTCCATCACCTCGCCCTCGGCGCGCTTGCGGTCCGCGTCGAGGAGGACTATCTCGCGCGCCGCCCCGCTCATCAGGAGCGCGTAGGCGCTCGTCGCGCCGACGTGGCCCGCGCCGATGACGGCGACGCGCCGCGAGCTTGTATTGTCTGCCGTGTTCGTCATCAATTTATTCTAACGTGAGTTCGACAGAAAAGCTCACTTCAAAATCTAACTCACCCCCTTTGCGTCCTTGCGCCTTTGCGTGAGGAATATCTCTCGCAAAGGCGCAAGGACGCAAAGGGGGTGAGTCAATGCGTCAGCGCGCGCTTTGTCCGTCAACGCTGCGGGCGTCGGCGTGTATGATCTCGAAATAACGAAGCGCGGGCGGTCACTGTCTGGTGAGCAGGAAAATCCCCAGGATCACTATCCCGACGATTCCCGTGATAATCAGAATCAAGAGGAGCGTCCCCGCAAGCCCGCTCCTGGCGGGGACTTCCGCCAAATCATCCTTCACCTTCTCCGCGGCTTCCGACACAGGTTTTTCCGTCTTAGACAATCGCTCCTGTCCCCCTTTTTCCATCGCTCGTGCGCGCGCCGCGACCCCGCCCCCGCGCGCATCTGCCGCAGGACGACGCCGGTCACTTACGCTCGGCCTACGGCTTTTGTGGCTTTACTCGACCCGCTCGATGTCGAAGATCAGTTTCTCGCCCGCGAGCGGGTGGTTCGCGTCGAGCGTGATCGAGTCTTCCGTGACTTCGGTGACGGCGACGGGAATCTGGTTGCCGTCCGGGAGCTGCATCACGAGGTTCATCCCGACGCGCGGCTCGGTGTCCAGGTTCAGACCCTCACGCGAAACCGTCTGGACGAGATCCTCTATGCGCTCGCCGTAGGCTTCCCCGCTCTCGATCTCGACCCGCTTCTTATCGCCGACGCTCATGCCCTCCACGCCGTCTTCAAACCCTTTGATGACTTCGCCCGCGCCGACCTTGAATTCGAGCGGCTCGCCGCCCTCTGACGAGTCGAAGACCTGGCCGTCCACCAGTTGCCCCGTGTAGTGGACCCGTACTGTGTCGCCCTTTTGAGCTTGCTCTGGCATAATCTCTCCAACTGGTCTGCTAAATTGTGGCTTGTGCCGGAAAGCATCGCACATCAGATTACAGAAAGCCAGCGCGCGCCACTCCGCCCCCGTGCCCCGATTTTGACGGAGACATTCACAATGAAGAAACGACCCTCGCTCGCCCTCGCCCTCAGCCTTTCGCTGTTCACGACCGCTTTGGGCCAGGACCCTAAGAACACGAAGACGCAAGCCCGCAACGCAACGCAGCAGGAACAGCAACAGCAGCAGGGCGCGGACGACGACGTGGTGCGAATCACGACGAACCTCGTGCAGGTTGACGCCGTCGTCACGGACAAAGACGGCCGTCTCGTGACGGACCTCAAGCCCGAAGAGGTCGAAATCTTAGAGGACGGCCGCGCGCAGAAGATCACGAACTTTTCCTTCATCTCGACCTCGCCGGACACGCCGCCGCCCACGTCGCCGCAGCCATCGGTCGCGAATGGAGCTACGCTCGCGCCGCCCGCGCGCCTCAGGCCCGAGCAGGTCCGCCGCACCGTCGCGCTCGTCGTGGACGACCTGGGTCTCTCGTTCGAGAGCACGGTTTACGTCAGGCAAGCGTTGAAGAAATTCGTTGACAAACAGCTACAGCCCGGCGACCTCGTCGCCATCATACGCACGGCGGGCGGCATGGGCGCGTTGCAGCAGTTCACTTCCGACCGCCGCCAGCTTTACGCCGCCATCGAGCGCGTGCGCTGGAATCCGGGCGGGCGCAGCGGCGTCGGCGCGTTCGCCCCCATCGAAAGCGACCTCAACCAGCGCATGCGTGAAGAGTCGCGCCAGGCCGTGCGCGGCGGGGCCGACGGCAGCCAGCGCGGGCAGGGGCGCGACGCCGCCGCCGAGCGCGAGGAGAACGCCCTCATCCCAAGCGAGGAGCTTGACCAGTTCCGCGAAGACCTCTTCGCCGTCGGCACGCTCGGCGCGCTCAACTACGTCGTGCGCGGGATGAGGGAGTTGCCCGGCCGCAAGTCCGTCCTGCTGATGTCGGACGGGATTCAGATTTTCAACCGCAACGACCCCTCGCGCAGCTCGCGCGTGCTCGACTCGCTGCGCCGCCTGACCGACCTCGCCAACCGCGCCTCGGTCG
>DATFCB010000267.1:0-4192 GCA_035253525.1 Pyrinomonadaceae bacterium
CGTTAGCTAACTCAAAGCGATGACGCGCGCCGTAGAGACGATCCAGGCGCGTCTGCGTATTAGCCAAACCCAACCCTTTCTTGAACAGGCTTTCGGTGCTTCGATTCATGGGGAGACCAGGACCGTTGTCTCGTATTCGGATACGAAGGAACCCGTTCTCTTGTTTCGCACGAATTTCGATCTCGCCGGGAGCGGAGCGAGTGGCGACGGCGTGGCGGATGGCGTTTTCGACGATGGGCTGGAGGATGAGGTTGGGGACGTGTGTGTCGAGAGCTTCGGGGTCAACCTGGACGTGAGTGGTGAGGCGGTCCTGGAAACGTATGCGCTCGATCTCCAAATAGCAGCGCAGGAATTCCATCTCCTGTTTGAGCGTCACCTCCTGCGTGCCTGCGTTTTCAAGTGTGAGGCGCAGAAAGTCTCCGAGGCGCGTAATCATCTTCCGCGCGCCCTGTGTGTCCTTGTGCAAGAGGGCGGAGATGGAGTGGAGCGTGTTGAAGAGAAAGTGCGGGTGCAGTTGCATCTTGAGCGCTTGCAACTGCGCTTGCGAGAGCTGCGCTTCGAGCCGCGAGGCGCGCAATTCTCCCTGGCGGTAGCGCTGGTAATAACTGTAAGCGAAGGCCAGGAAAGCGACTAAAAGATAGATCCCCATGGCCTCGCTGTAGTTGCTGACGGCGAAGCGCAGGGAATTTTGGAAGTTGTAGGGACGGCCCAACGCTACCCCGTACTTGAGATAAAGTGTGAGGTGTCCGGCGATGCCGGAGGCGAAGCTGAGCAGTGTGCTCGTCAGAAGATGAACGAGCAGGTTGCGCCGCCACTGCTGTTTTTCGATGGGGAAGCGGTGGGCGAGCCAGAACACGAGCGGTGTGCCGAGAGCCCAGAGGTAGCCCCAGCTCATCTGCACGTAGAGAGCGCGCCCCCAGGGGACAGGCTGCTCCGAGCGGTAGGCCGCAAAGTACCACTGAACGCTGAAGATCAGCCCGATGACAGTCCACACGCCAAAGACCAGCGCGGCACGCGCCCAGAGGCTTTGCCACCAATGCCTTTTCTTCACCAACTCATCCATAACTCTTTACATCATCTCAGAGGCAGCGCGTGAAGACAAAGGCGCACGTATCCCGGTCGCGCTCTGGGGAAAGCCGAAAAAGAGATGGGAGGTTTTGTGCCATTACGAATTGGCCCGCGGCTATAGAGGCCAACCCGCGATTAGGCAACTTCCCGTCAGATCAAACCAGAATTATGTGACGAATGGGACGTGAAGCGTGACGAGACGGCCCAAACTGATTGCGGAATGCGAATTTCGGATTGCGGATTGGAAGACGGTTTCAAGCTCAGTCGCCTGAGCACAGGCGGCAGGACGAGCGAGGCGAAGAGCGCGGACATAAAGAGCGCGATGTACGTTCTCATCCTGAGGTCTCCTTACAATCTGAAACCCCTGTGCCATTCTTCTCCGGCGAGGTTTCATCCCCCATGCACTCCGCGAAAGTTTCCATGTAGGCGCTGACGGCCCGCGAGCGCTCAAAGTCGCGCTCGAAGGTTGCGCGGGCGGCGCGGCCGAGCGCGGCGACCTTCCCTTTGTTCGAGGCCCAGTCGCACAGCACGCGCGCCAGGCGAAGGTGATCGCCCGCGGCGACGACTTCGCCGCAGTTGTTCTCCGCGACGATGCGTGCGATTGAGCTGCGGGCGTCGCCGACGAAGAGGACGGGGAGGCCAGCGGCGAGGCTGGCGTAGGTTTTGCTCGGCACGCTCAGGCCGGCGAGACCTTCGGCCAGCGTGACCAGCGCGGCGTCGGCCGCCGCCAGGCTGTAGCGCAAGGTTTCGCGCGGCTGGTAAGGCAGCAGGCGTATGTTCGAGAGTTTGTGCCGCTCCGCGAACTTTTCGACGGACGCTTTTTTGACGCCTTCTCCGATGAAGAGGAAGAGAATGTCCGAGCGGTCGCGCAAGATGAGCGCGGCGTCGAGCACGGTAGGGAATTCGTTGATATGGCCCAAATTGCCGGAGAAAAGAAGGACGAACTTGTCGCCTACTTCGAGTTGTTCGGCGAAAGAATTTCCCTCACCGTTCAAGGGCCTAATCTCGCGCGCGTCGGCCCAGTTATAAATCACACGGACGCGCAACGCGAGTTGCTCTCCGACTTTGGCGACGACGCGCTCGCGCATACACTCTCCGACGACAATGACCTTGTCCGAACTGCGGAGCGTGTAGCGGTTGAGCCAGTCTAAGAGACGCGTCGCCGGGTTGCGCCGGTTGAGCGCGCCCAAAGAGACTGCGACATCCGGGTAAACGTCCTGGACGAGCGCGACCACGCGCATCCCGCGGAGGCGGCCTATGACGAGGGCGACAAGCCCTATGAACGGGGGCGTCGTCAGGGCCATCACGATGTCGTGGCGCGGCAGTCGCAGGAGCTTCCACGTCGCGCACAAATAAAAGGTCAGGTAATCCGAGAGCCGCTTGATTAAATTCCCTTTGCCGAAACTGGTCGCCCACGCGCGTTCTATCCGCACGCCCTTGTAAACCTCCCGTGGCGGCAAACGGTCGCCCCCGTTGTAACGCCCGCGACCGGAGAGCGCGGTCACTTCCACCCCATGCTCCACCAGGCTCTCGGCGAGGTCGGTCATGTATTGACTCGCGGCCGAATGGTCGGGGTAGAAAAACTGGTTGAGAATGATGACGCGCATCAGGTTAAAGAGTCGAGCGCCTTCAACAACAGAAATTCACGTCTGACGACGTGGTTGCCCAGGTAGAGCGAGTCCATGCGTGTTTTGAGAAAGCAGTCAATGGCCTGGCGCGGCGTGCAGACGACGGGCTCGTTCTCGTTAAACGAGGTGTTCAAGATGACGGGCACGCCCGTCATCCTGTAAAAGTCGTGGATGAGTCGGTAGTAACGCGCGTTCGCCTCGCGCGTCACGGTCTGCAAGCGGCCGGAGCCGTCAACGTGCGTGACGGCCGGGATGTCCTCGCGGCGCTCCGGCTTGACATGGTAGACCATCAACATGGTGGGCGCGGGGTGCGTCTGCTCGAAGTAATCACCGACATGTTCGGCGAGGATGGAGGGCGCGAAGGGGCGGAACGGCTCGCGCCGCTTGATGCGCTCGTTGAGTATCGTCTTCATGTCCCGGCGGCGCGGGTCAACGACGATGGAGCGGTTCCCTAAAGCGCGTGGGCCAAATTCCATTCGCCCCTGAAACCAGCCCACGACCTTGCCCACGGCGATGTCCACGGCCGCCCTCACCGTTAACTCGCTTTCCGTCTCAAAGCTTTCGTATTCCAACCCGCTGCGGTCCAATTCCGCCCGAATGACTTCGTCGGAAAACTCCGGCCCCGTGTACGCGCCTTCCATCACGTAACCGCGCTCGCCTTTGAGCACGCCGTTGTGAATCTCGTAGCAGACGCCGACGGCCGTGCCGCTGTCGCCCGCCGCCGGCTGCACGAAGACGCGGCGGAACGGCGTGTTGAGCAGAATCTTTCCGTTCATCACCGCGTTGTAGGCCACGCCGCCCGAGAGGCCCAAATCGGTCAGCCCCGTACGCTCGTGCAGATGATTGAGGACGTGGAAAGCGACCTCTTCGAGACGCAACTGTAGACTGGCCGCGATGTCCTCCTCGCGCTCGGTCAGTTGTGATCCTTCCACGCGCGGCGGGCCGAAAACTTTTTCGTACTCGCCGGAGAAGATGCGGCCGATGACGGGCGAGCCCTCGTCCCATGTCATCTCCACCCCTTCGGCGTGGTGGCGGAAGTAGTCCAGGTTCAACTGAAACCTCCCGCCCTCTTCCGTCCTGATGATGTCGCGGAACTCTTCGATGAAGCGCGGCCGTCCGTAAGGCGCGAGGCCCATCACCTTGCCCTCGTCGCCGTAGTGCGGGAAGCCCAAAAACTGCGTCGTCGCCGTGTAGAGGATGCCGGCCGAGTGCGGGTACTCGACCTGGCCCAAAACCACAATCTCGTTGCCTGAGCCTTCGCCCCACATCGTCGAGATGAAATCCCCGAAGCCGTCAATCGAGAGCAGCGCCGCGCGCTCGAACGGCGAGACATAGAACGAACTCGCCAGATGAGCGCGGTGGTGCTCGACGTTATGAAACTCGGCGCGCACTCTGCTTTTTGGCACAGCGAGGGCTTTCGCCAGGTCATCTTTGAGATTTCTGACTTTCACGGTGTTAGCCAGCCGCTCGGTCACCGCCCCCAGAAAGCCTCGTCC
>DATFCB010000268.1:0-2533 GCA_035253525.1 Pyrinomonadaceae bacterium
GAGAGTAGCCGCGCTCCCCGTCGAAGTTGTAGAGATTTTCCGTCTTAATGAAGTCGAACCCCCCGCCGCCGATGCGTTCGAGGAGTTGTACTATCTCGGCGTGACCGACTTCCCTGCCACTCTCCTTCGACGTGAAGCGGCAGCGCCAGTGGTCCGAGCAGAAGGTTTCGGAGTTGCCGCCGGGCCAGACCTTGACGCCACGGTTGCTGATCATCGCCAACTCCAACTGGTCGCCCGCGAACCCTTTGAGCGAGTCGCCCAATTGGTCTGCCGAGCCGTCGCGCCAGTCCAGAAACACGTCCACGCCGACCAACTCTTTTTTCGCGCGCGGGCGCTCCGTGGCCTTCGACGTGGGCGCGGCCTCGGCGCTCGCGCCTGCGTTGTACTTAACGGCCTTCAAGGTCTGCGGCGCGCGCCCTAGTCGCTCGACAACCGCCTGGGCGAACTCTTTCGTCCCGACCTTCTGCTTACTTACGCCCTCCTCGTAGATGTCGTAAGTGTGTATGCCGTCCTCGATGGTGCTGAGCCACGCGTTGTGAACGCGCTCGGCCACGTCGGTCTGGTTGATGTGGACGAGCATCATGATCGCGCCGAGGAGAAGGCCCGAAGGGTTGGCGAGGTTCTGCCCGGCGCGGCGCGGGGCCGAGCCGTGAATCGCCTCGAACATGGCAACGTTCTCGCCTATGTTGGCGGAGCCTGCGAGGCCGACGCTTCCCGCAATCTGCGCGGCCACGTCCGAGAGCACGTCGCCGTAGAGGTTCGGCATCACGACCACGTCGAAGGCTTCGGGCGTGTCGGCGAGCTTGGCCGCGCCGATGTCCACGATCCAGTGTTCGTTCTCTATCCCCTCATACTCGGCCGCGACCTCGTCGAAGACCTTGTGGAAGAGGCCGTCCGTTAGCTTCATGATGTTGTCTTTGGTGAAGCACGTGACCTTCTTGCGGTTGTTGCGGCGCGCGTACTCGAACGCGTAGCGCACGATCTTCTCCGAGCCGGGGCGCGAGATGAGCTTCAAACACTGCACGACCTGCTCGGTCTGCCGGTGCTCTATGCCCGCGTAGAGGTCTTCCTCGTTTTCGCGCACGACGACCACGTCCATGTTCGGGTGCTTGGTCTCGACGAACGGGTGATAGGAGACGCAGGGGCGGACGTTGGCGTAGAGGCCGAGCGTCTTGCGGACCGTCACGTTCAAGCTCTTGAAGCCCCCGCCCTGCGGCGTCGTGATGGGAGCTTTGAGGAAGACTTTCGTGCGGCGCAGGGATTCCCAGGAACTGGGCTCGATGCCTGCGCTGTTGCCCGCGAGATAAACCTTTTCGCCGATGTCTATGGTCTCGATTTCGAGCGGCGCGCCGGCCTCCTTCAAGATGTGGAGCGTGGCCGCCATGATTTCCGGCCCGATGCCGTCGCCGTGCGCGACCGTGATAGGAACGCTATTCGACATGATGAAAGCGCCTTTCAGTCTGGATTTGAAGAAATTGACTTAAGAGTGCAGCACTATATGCCAAAATCGGCGGCGCAGGCAATGCAGTCGGAGGAACTTTTCTGACGCCGGCGGGGTCTATTGCTTCAGAGTTCTAAAATCATTCCACGTCACAGGACGAAAGAGATGAAACCGGCACGCACACTGATTCTCTTCTTCTCGCTCCTTGCGGCCCTGACAGGGTGCGCGAGTAGCGACGCCGAGCCGCGACGCGCGGCCGAGTCGGACAGGCGGCCGGCGGCTGTGCCCGAGCCCGTGCGAAATCCGGCGCGGCTTGTGCACATCGTCGTGGCGCTCTGCGATAACAAGTACCAGGGAATTGCGCCGACGCCGGACGGCATCGCCAACGGCGACGACCCGGCCAGCAATCTCTACTGGGGAGCGGGCTACGGCGTGAAGACTTTTTTCCGCAAATCGAAAGATTGGAGCCTCGTCGCGGACGTGCGAAACCCGAGGGCGGCGGTCCTGGAGCGCTCCGTCTACCAGCACAAGAAGACGGGCGTCTACCTGGTCGCTGACGCTTACAGGGGCAGGGAGATAGAGCAGAGCATCTTTGACTTTCTGAATTTCGCCGCCGGCAACGACGTGGAGACTATAGAAGTCAGCAACGGGGCGGAGCGGCAGAGGCTGCACGTAGGCGGGGCCTCAGACCTCATCGTCTACATCGGGCACGACGGGCTGATGGATTTCAGTTTAGCCAAGTACCCGCAGGCGGCGGACGACCGCAAGCGCGAGGCGATCATCCTTTCCTGCCTCAGCAAAAATTTCTTCGAGCAGCCGCTCCGGCGCGCGGGGGCCGAGCCGCTCCTCTGGACTAAAGACCTGATGGCCCCGGAGGCTTACACGTTGAAGGCGGCGCTCGACGGCTGGATGCTGAACGAAGACCGCGAGCAGATTCGTCAACGCGCGGCCGAGGCTTATCAGAAGTATCAGAAGTGCAGCATGCGGGCCGCGCTCAACACCTTCGCCACGGGCTGGTGAGCACGTTTCAAAATCTAAGCTCAACCCCTTTGCGTCGCCAGCGCCTTGGCGAGAGAAAACCATCTCACGCCA
>DATFCB010000269.1:0-10754 GCA_035253525.1 Pyrinomonadaceae bacterium
GTCGAAGCGCCGTACGCCGCGCGTTTCCTGCGCGTCAGCAACCTACCCGAGAAACAGTACGTCACGCCGGACGACGCTTACGAGGCCGTCTTCCCCGAAGAGAAGGATTACAAGGCGCGGAATTTCAACGAGGACCAGGAGAACGTCATCGTCTCCGAGGGCTTGGAGACGAAGCTCAACATCCCGGCGGAGATTCCCAAAGACGAGAAGCCGCCCGCGAACCCGAACGACAAAAGGGAAGAACCGACGGGCTACGCGGGCGGCGAGTCTGTAGACTCTGCTCCACAGACTGAGCCGGACCGCCGCGAGGTGCGCGACCGCTGGCGCGTGGGCTTCCCCGAATACGACCGCTACGGCGACCGCGGCGCGCGCGGGCGCGACATCCCTTTCAAAAAAGGACGCTGGTACGACCCCTACAACCAGAGCGTCCTCAAAGGCGACTACCCCATCATCGGCAACGACATTTTCATGATCCTCTCGGCCGTCTCCACCTCGACCGTCGAGCAGAACCGCACGCCCAAGCCTTCCGACATAGGCAGCGTGCGCCCCGGCAGCGCAGACTTTTTCGGCAAGCCGGAGCTCTTGGGCGTCAACCAGACGTTTCAATTCACGTTCGAGATGTTCAAAGGCGACTCCACATTCAAGCCGCGCACCTGGGCCATCAAGATTTCGCCGACTTTTAGTCTGCCGAACTTCGCGCGTGCGCGCGAGAACGGCGTCATTAATATAGACGTGCGGCGCGGCACGACGCGCACCGACACGCACTTCTCCTTTGAAGAGGCTTTCGCAGAGGTCAAGCTCGCCGACACGAACGCCAACTTTGACTTCATCAGTTTGCGCGCAGGCATACAGCCTTTCGTCTCGGACTTTCGCGGCTTCATCTATTCGGACAACAACCTCGGCGCGCGCCTCTTCGGCGCGTTCGACAACAACAAGCTGCAATTCAACGCGGCCTACTTTCACCAGTTGGAGAAGGACACCAACAGCGGCCTGAATCGCTTCGACCAGCGCCCGCAGAACGTTTACATCGCCAACGTCTTCCGCCAGGACTTTCTGGCAAAGGGCTACACCATACAGGGGAGCATTCACTACAACGACGACCATCGAAGCCTGGAGTACGACCGCAACGGCTTTCTGGTCCGGCCCGCGCTCATCGGCGACGTGCGGCCCCACTCGATTAAGGTCGGCTACCTGGGGATAGCGGGCGACGGCCACATCCGGCGACTCAACATCTCGCACGCCTACTACTACGCCTTCGGGCGCGACGACCGGAACCCGATTGCGGGCCGCTCGACGCGCATCAAGTCGCACATGGCCGCGGTCGAGGCTTCGATTGACAAAGACTATTTGAGGTTCCGCGGCTCGTTCTTCTTCGCGCAGGGCGACAAGGACCCCACGGACGCGCGGGCCACGGGCTTCGACGCCATCTTCGATGACCCGAACTTCGTCGGCGGACAATTCTCGTTCTGGAACCGCCAGGGCATACGCCTGACGCAAACGGGCGTTGGATTGGTTCAGCCCAACAGCATCCTGCCCTCTTTGCGCAGCAGCAAGACACAGGGGCAAGCAAATTTCGTCAACCCCGGAATTTTTATCTACAACGCCGGACTGGACATCGAAATCACGCAGCGCATCAAGGCGATTATCAACGTCAACTACCTGCGCTTTCACCGCACGGAATCGCTCGAATACGTGCTCTTCCAGAACCGCATTCGGAAAGACATAGGGTTCGATTACAGCGTCGGCGTGGCCTACAGGCCGTTTCTGATTAACAACGTGACGTTCACCTTCGGCGCGGCGCTCTTGCAGACGGGCCGCGGCTTCCGCGACATCTTCACGGATGCCTCGCGTAACTGCCCGCCGAACGTCCCGGACTTCTGCACGCCGGACAATGTGGTCATTGACCCGAGCAAGCCGCTCTATTCTTTGTTCGGGCAGGTGAAGTTTGTGTTCTGAGGGGAAAGAACGAGAAACAACAGATTTGAGATTTCAAATTTGAAATTTCAAATCTGAAATCTGTGATTATTGTTTTCGTCAGGAAACGAATCATCATGCGACGCCACCGCAGCGGCGTTGACCGCATCAAGCTAGTGCTCGTTATCACGCTCGTGGGCGCGCTCGCCGTCCTCGGCCTCAGCGGCGTGCGCTCGAAGGCCACGAACGATGACGAGAAACAGGCTCGCGTTTCGTCTTCAGCAAAGTCCGTCCCGCAGAATGCGCCCGCGCCTTTTCAGGAAGGCTGTCTCAACTGCCACGGCCAGATAGAGCCTATGCACGAGACGAAGTCGGGCAAGCTCGAAGAGGGCAAGGACGGACAGAAACTCTCCTGCACGTTCTGCCACGGCGGGAATCCGGCGGAGCGTACGAACAAGGAAGTGGCACACGTCCAGCCGCGCTACCCCGAAGAGTGGAAACGAAATGGGCAGCGCACCGGGGCTAACCCCGAGCGGACCAACACGCTTCTGGCGCGCGAGAGCCGCGAGTTCGTGCGCTTCATCAATCCGGGCGATCTGCGCGTCGTCGAGACGACCTGCGGCACTTGCCACGGCGGCGAGAACTACGCCGTCGCCAACAGCATGATGCGTCACGGCGCTATGCTCTGGGGCGCGGCGCTCTACAACAACGGCGGCTTCCCCATCAAAGACACGCGCTTCGGCGAAAGCTACTCGGAAGAGCGCGGCGCGCCCGAACGTCTCATCCAGCAGGGCGAGATCAAGCCCGACGTGATGACCTTGAGCGGCATCCTGCCCTTCATCGACCCGCTGCCCCGCTGGGAAATCTCGCAGCCCGGCAACATCTTGCGCGTCTTCGAGCGCGGGGGCAAGCGTCGTCTGGAAGTCGGTCTGCCCGACAGGGAGGAAGAACCCGGCAAGCCTGACAAGGGCTTGAGCCCGCGCGGATTTGGCACAGCGCAGCGCACGGACCCGGTCTACCTCGGCCTACAGAAAACGCGCCTGCTCGACCCGACCCTGAACTTCCTCGGCACGAACGATTTTCCGGGCGATTACCGCTCCTCCGGCTGCACGGCCTGCCACGTCATCTACGCCAACGATTCGAGCGCCCTGCACTCCGGCAAGGAGTTGGCACAGTTCGGCAACCGCGGTACGACGCAGACGGCCGACACGAGTTTCAATAACGTGAGGAACGAGCCGGGCCATCCCATCAGGCACCGTTTGACGCGCAGCATCCCGACCTCGCAGTGCATGGTCTGTCACATGCACCCGGGGACGAACATGGTCGCGACCTACCTCGGCATGACGTGGTGGGACAACGAGTCTGACGGGCGCGTGATGTACCCGGAGAAGCAGCGCAACCCGTCGCAGACGGACGAACAAAAACTGCTCGACCGCAACCCGGAGGCGGCCAGTTTGCGCGGCCTCTGGTCGGACCCCGAGTTTTTGAACCGCACGGGCAAGCAGGACTTCAACCGCCAGTTGACGCGCACGCAGTTCGCGGACTTTCACGGCCACGGCTGGATTTTCCGCGCCGTCTTCAAGCGCAACCGTCGCGGGGAATTCCTCGACCGCGACAACAAAGTCCTGGGTGACGTGAGCAGCCAGCAACTCTGGGACGCCGTCCAGTTCAGGGACACGGACTACGCCGAGTTGACGAACAAGGCACAGAAACCCGACGCGCCCGTCCACCTCAAGGACATACATCTCGAAAAGGGGATGCACTGCGTTGACTGCCACTTCAGCCAGGACGCGCACGGCAACGGCATCCTCTACAACGAGCCGCGCGCGGCAATCGAGATCACCTGCACCGATTGCCACGGCTCGATTACCGAGAAGGGCTGGCCCGACACGCCGCAAGGGGGCCGCGCGCAACCGCCGCGCACTTCGGGACCGGCCGCCGGTAAACGCGTCACGCGCGACGGCAAGTACGAAGAAGGGCAGGGTCGTGATCTCTCGCGCATCACAGTGCCTTGGGGCTCGGCTGTGCGCCTCTTCGAGAAGATTAGAAAAGAGAAGGAGGTCCGCAAGGACGCCTCCGGGAAAGATGTCACGCTGTTTCGCGGCGACATCATACAGAACTCTATGGTCGAGCCGAATGTGTGGTGGCGCGTCAAGCAGACGGTTGACACCGTGACCGAGGGCAGCCGCGATTACAACTGGAAGTCGCATTACGCCAAGACCGTCCGCCTGGACGAGCGAGGGCAACTTAACTGGGGCGCGAAGGACGGAAAAATGGCCCACGCCGACAGCCGCGTGAGCTGCTTCGCCTGTCACTCGTCGTGGATGACGAGTTGCTTCGGCTGCCATCTCTCCATGACGGCCAACCGCAAGATGCCGAATCGTCACAACGAGGGCGGCGATTCGCGCAACTTCACGACCTACAACTTCCAGGTCTTGCGCGACGACGTGTTTATGCTCGGCGTGGACGGGACCGCCACAGGCCACCGCGTCGCGCCCGTGCGCTCCTCTTCGGCCATCCTCGTCAGCTCGCAGAATCAGAACCGCGAGTGGATTTACAGCCAGCAGCAGACCGTCTCGGCCGAAGGCTACGCCGGCCAGTCTTTCAACACGCACGTCCCGCACACCGTCCGCGCCAAGGAGACGAAGGACTGCGAGGACTGCCACGTCGCGCGCGCGAATAACAACAACGCCTGGCTCGCGCAGACCTACTTGCAGGGCACGAACTTCGTCAACTTCATGGGCCGCTACGTCTACGTCGCCGCCGAGCACTCGCTCGAAGTTGTGCCAATCACGGAGCGCAACGAGCCGCAGGCCGTCTACGGGAGCACGCTGCACAAGCTCGCCTATCGTCAGAACTACGACGACTTCGTCAACAACGACAAGCGCAAGCTCACTTACTTCTTCGAGCACGTCGGGAACCCCGAAGTCTTGCAGGTGCAAGTGCGCGGCGAATACGCCTACGTCGCGGCCGGGAAGGGCGGCCTGCGCGTTTACGATGTGGCACAGATTGACCACAAGGGATTTTCGGAGCGCATCACGACCGCGCCCGTCTCGCCCTTCGGCCAGAAGTTTTACGTTGACACGAAGTACGCGACGGCCGTGGCCGCGCCTTCGACGCTGGCGGTTGACCCCGCGCGCTGGCGGCTCGACCGTGAGGTCGGCTGGTTCGACCCGCTCGGCAACGATGCAAAGAGCCAAAGGGCGTGGGCGCGCTGGCGCGACTGGTCTAAGCTCGCTGAAGAGACGCGTAATAAGACCGTCAATCCGTGGGTGAATGAAGAGCAGCCGATTCACCCGCTCTACGCTTTCCTCTACGTCGCTGACCGCGAGGAGGGCTTGATTCTGGTCACCGCTGCCACGCTGCTCGACGGCGACCCGCTCAACAACTACCTCAAGCGCGCGCTCGACAAAGATACTTATCCGAACGGCGCTTACAACCCCGGCGGCGCTTTGACCGGCGCAAACAACATCACGATTGCGGGAACCTACGCTTACATCACGACGGAGAGCGCGCTCGTCATCGTCAACATCAACAACCCGCTCAAGCCGGAAAAAGTCGGGCAGATTCCGCTCAATCATCCGACTTCAATCGCCGTGCAGTTCCGTTACGCCTTCGTCACCGACGGCGACGGCCTGAAGGTCCTGGATGTGACGGACCCGTCGCGTGCGCGACTCGTTGACGGAGCGAGCTTGCCGCTCAAGGAGGCGCGCGATGTCTACGTCGCCCGCACTTACGCTTACGTCTCGAACGGACACGAGGGCGTCGCCATTCTGGACGTGGAGAACCCGGAGAAGCCTGCGCTCTACATGATGTACGACGCGAAAGGTGAAACGGGCGGGCCGCTCAAAGACGTGCATCAGGTGAAGGTGGCGATGACGAACGCGAGTCTCTTCGCTTACGTCGCGGACGGCGAGGCGGGCCTGCGCGTGTTGCAGTTGACGGACCCCGAGACGATGCCGACTTATGCAGGCTTCAGCCCGCGCCCCGTGCCAAGACTCATCGCCACGTTCCAGACGAAGGGGCCTGCTATAGCGGTCTCGAAGGGATTGGACCGCGACCGCGCCGTGGACGAGAGCGGCAACCAGACGGCCGTCTTCGGCCGGCGCGGCGCGCGCCCCTTCACGCTCGAAGAGATGCAGCGCATGTATCTGACGAAGGACGGCCGCGTCTTCACCGTCTCGAACATACGCGGCCTGGACGACAAGACCCCGCTGCCCCGCGTCCAGAACGTTCTTGCGCCGGGTGAATCTCCCACCAGCGTTGATGAAAAAAGCGCGGGAGTCGTTCATAGCCTCATCGCGCCGCCCCCGTCTTTGTTGAAGACGCCCGCCGCCGTCATCGGTGGCCTGGGACTTGTTTTCGTCCTCTTCGGCTGGCACAGATTGCGGCGGCCGAAGCGATGAGACAGTTAAATGATGAACTTTGCGGGATGAATTGAAAGACAACTGCTTTTTAATTCATCCCGCAAAGTTCATCATTCATCATTTTCTTTTCAAACTCTCACAAGCGTAGTATGCTCAACGCCGCCCAATGAAACCTTTATCAGCTCAGGAGAAAGTGTCCCATGCGTAGACTCTCAGGGTTTTTTGTCCTGGTAATAATCGCCCTGGCCGCGGCCGGCTGCGCGAGCAACACGCCGAACGCCAACAGCCCCGGCACGACGACCTACGGCAACTCTGCCCCGGCCGGTGGAGGCGGCGCACCATCAACAACTGCCGCGCCGCCAGCGAACGCCAACGCGAATCGCCCCGGCGAGGGCGGAATTAAGCCGCCGACGAGCAAGTAGAAAACTTCAGAAACTCTTCAAACTCACACGCGGCGCGCGAGGGTCTTCGACGATTCGGAAATCGCCCGCCGGGCCGGAGGTGATTGCGAGATTATGAACACTAAACTACGCTCACTTGTCCTCTCTCTTCTGCTGACGGCAGCCGTGTCCGTCGCCACCGTCTCGGCCCAAACGGCGACGCCCGCTGCCACTACTACTACTACTACTACTGCGCCCGCCGAGTCCGGCGCGCTCTCGGCGCTCCCCGCTTCGGACCTCGTCATCTACGCGAACATGCGGCGAATCATGACCGAATTAGCGCCGCACATTATGGCCCACGATCCCTCCATGCTCGCCAAGGTGATGGGCGCTATCGAAATGGTGAAGGCGAAGACGGGCGTCAACGTCATGGGCATCGAGCGCGTCGCCGTCGGCCTGCGGCTCCTCGGCCCCATCGGCCCGGAGTTCAAGAAAGAGAATTTGGGCATCGTCATCATCGCGTACGGGGACTTCGACGCGAACGCGTTCACTACGTTCGCCAAGGCGGAGACGAAGGGCAAAATGAGCGAGCAGACTTACGGCGGCAAGATCGTCTACAGCGAGCCTGCGCCCGAGCCGCCGAAGACGAAGTCCGAACGCGAGAGGCCGGCCTTCGCCGTGCTTGACGCGAACACGCTGGCAATCGGCGACCTCGTGGAAGTGCGCGCGGCCGTGGACGCGGCGGCCGGGACGGGGCGTCTGGACCCGGCGCTCGCGCGCCTCGCCACCGAGGACGAGAACGCGCTCGTCGGGGTGGGCGTCAACTTTTCGCCGGCGGTCGCGCAGCACCTCGGCGCGAGCGTCGGGCCGGACGAAGTCGTGCGGGCCGGTGTCAGGCTGCTGGTCTCGACCGTCAAGCAAATGTCGCTCTCGGCCGGGGTCGGGCCGGGGACTTTTAACATGACTATGGGCATGCGCTTCTGCGACGCGCAGCAGGCGCAGGGCGTGGGGGACGTGTTGAAGGCTGTGCATCGCAAAGTTGCCGCGGACGAGCCGAAGGTCCGCGGCCTGCTCGAAGGCGTGCAGGTCACGACAGACGGCAGCGACGTGCGCGTGAGGGCCGAGATCAAGGGCGAAGCCCTGCGGAGTCTGGGCCAGATGTTCGCGGACAAGCGCGA
This sequence comes from Pyrinomonadaceae bacterium, assembly GCA_035253525.1. GTDB lineage: Bacteria > Acidobacteriota > Blastocatellia > Pyrinomonadales > Pyrinomonadaceae > QHXM01. Next base: position 7,840 of record DATFCB010000269.1, read on the forward strand.
GGGCGCTACAACGTCGCCGCCGCCTGTGGCCGCGCCCCCGCCCGCGACAGAGACTCAGACCGCCCCGGTCGAGCCAGGCATCAAACCGCCGACGAACAAGGCAACGAAGCGCCGCAGGGCCAGGCGTCGCGGGAGGTGAGCGATGGTGAGACGGGGCGGCGCGGGAAGTTCTGCGAAAAAGAGGACTGAGAAAAAGAGTGCGCGCGGAGGAAGCGCGTTCGAGGCGCAACTGCGCGATGCCGTCCGCGCGGTGGACGTGGCGAATTTGCTGACCTCGCCCTTGAAGCGCTCCATCGAAAATCTACTGCACGTGGCGGGCGACGCGATGGGCTCCGACGAGGCATCGGTGCTCGTGCGCGACGGGAACCGCGGGGGGCTGAAATTCCTGGCCGCCATCGGCGAGGTCGCGGACAAGCTGATGAAGGTGCGGCTGCCGCCGGGCAAGGGCATCGCCGGCTTCGTCTTCGCGAGCGGCCAGCCCGTGGCGGTCGCGGACGTGGCCCAGGACGAGACTTTCTACGCGGAGGTTGACCGCGCCACAGGCTACTCGACGCACACCATCCTGGCGACGCCTTTGCGCGTCGAAGGCGAGACGGTCGGCGTGCTTGAGTTCGTCAACCGCCTGGGCGAGCCGCCCTATCAACCCTTCACGCCCGACGAGATGGACAGGGCCGCGCACTTCGCCGACGCCATCGCCACGCTCGTTGACGCGCACGAGACGGCCGGGCTGGTCGAGACGCTGTTTGAGCGGTCCATGAAAGCGGAAGGCAAAGGCGGCGGGCGCAAGACGGGCGACGAGCTACTTAAGTGGCTCAAGAAGGTGCGCTCCGCACCGGAGCATCGTGACCTCCTGCTGCTGGCCGTGCGCCTGCGCGACATAGCCGGGCGCGGCGAGCAGGAGCGCGCACTGTGCCGCGATGTGCTTGAAGCGCTGGACCGCTTCACGGCCGGCAAATCCGCGGCGGGCGTGAGCTATTTCGAACTCTAAGATCGGAGGAAAAGAGCTTGGACTTACCTGACATTGAAACAGTCTCCGCGAAAGTGCACGAGGCGTGGATGCAGTCTAAGGCCGCGAAAGGCATCAGCTCGCGCAAGAGCGAGAAGGGCGAGGAGCTGATGGTCCCTTACGAGCAGCTTTCGGAAGAGGCCAAAGACCTAGACCGCGCGTCCGTGCGCGCCGTCTACGACGCCATCCGCGCCGCGCAACAAGAGTCCGGCGCTTGAGAGCGCGCCGGACGGGCCGCTCGCGCTCTCGGCCGGTGCTCAACTCTTAAACCGTTTCAGCCTGCCGAGGGCGAGGAACAACTTGTCGAATGTCCAGAGATGCAGCCTCGCAATCAGGAAGCCGCCGCAAAGCAGTATTACGCCTATCAGCCTGTAGAGGATGGACTGCCGCTGGCGCTTGAACCATATTTGCGCCGGCTGGTAAAGCTCGCCGATGATGAACCTGAGGAGTATCAGCCCGAGGAGTATAGCCACGGCCCAGACCAACTCCCTCGTGTTGAGGCGCGAGCCCGACCACGCCGGAAAGACGCTCCGCCACGGCAAGTAGCGGCTGGCGACGACGGCTCCGGCGAGGAGCGCAAAGGCCATCAGTATCCCTGCATACTTGGTGGGCTTTGTCATCTTCCAGAATCTCAAGGTCCTGCTGGCGCTCGCCTTCAGCAGGACCTTGAGCTTTTCCTTCTTCTTCCCCCCGACCCGCATGTTGTCTTCGATGTCCAAAAACTTCCACTGAACGCGTTTCTCGGTCCCCGCCCGGCCCCTGAAAAATTCGGAATCTGATAGAGCCCGCTCAGTCATCCGGTAGGCGCTCGCCATCAGCGCGTACGCCTCCGCGTCGCAGAAGGAGTCCAGGTCCGTGCGCACGCCCGCCAAGAGTTCTTGAACATCTCTCGCGACCCCGTAACCCGTCCTGCGCTCATCCTCATCGCGTGAGCGCTGCGGCCAACCCACCACGTTAACTTCGGCCGCAATGAGCCCCTCCTTGAGATGCAGGAAGAGAAATTCGCGCAGGATGGAAGAACGTTTGCGCGCTTTCAGATCGTAATACTGTGCCTCGCGGACGCGGGCCTGCGAGATGCCGGCCGAGCGCCCCAGGACACCGACCACTCCGCTGCCGGGCACGTCGAGCGCGCCCGTCTGGCCGCTGCCGTCGCTGACGAGAATCACGTCGCAGTTGTTCTGCAACAACCCCTGAATGCCCTGGTTGTCGCAGACGCCTCCATCCACCAGCAGCACGCTCTTGCCCTCGTAAAGGTTGTCGAGGACGAGCGGCTCGAAGAGCCCAGGCACGCAGGAGGAGGCCGCGACCGCGTGGCCCAGACGAACCCTCGGGAAACGCTCCGGGGCATCCTCGTATTTTATGACGGGGAGATAATAGTTAGTCTCGATGTTGCTTTCCCACATAGGGGGCGGCTCGCCCATCTCGAAGGGGGTGAAATGCCAGCTATGTCCGGTGTTGAGGGTGGCGGCATTGATGACCAGCGCGGGGACCTTGTTGCGCCGCAACCAATTGTTGTAGCGCCAGTCGAAATCAGCGGCCTGTTGCCCCTCTTCATTCATCGGATGGATGCGCAGTTCGCTCATCCACAGCTTCTGGCGCTTCCGCCGCTTTCTCTCCTTTTCGTCCTTTCCGATGCGGGAGAAAATCTCACGCTCGTAGAGTTCGCCCACGCGCCGCGTCCGCGAGTAGCCGCTAAAAAGTACCCTCTGCAAATTCGTCAGGAGTTCGGCCAGCGCCCTCGTGCGGATGTTTTGCTGTACCCCTTCGACGAACTTTTCCTCGATGTTCTTGACGAGTCGGAGGTAGTCCTCCTGCGTGATCTCGCTGTCGCTCCGGGATTCGAGAAGCTCGCGCAAGGCCAGGTAGTAGTGCGCGCCGATGATGGAGCCGCCCAAATCGGAAGAGCGTC
>DATFCB010000270.1:0-3023 GCA_035253525.1 Pyrinomonadaceae bacterium
CGCTCGTCTTCCAGGTCTGCTCGCGCCAGATGACGCTCTCCAGCGCCGTCGCGCTCGAAACTTTCAGGAGCGCGCCGCTGCTCGCCGCCTACGTCACCGACCCCGAACTGCTCCGCATGATCTTCGAAGTCGCGGCGGAGATTTCCAAGCGCTCGGCCCGGCACAGCGCAGACTTTCTCAAGACCACCCCTCGGGTCGCCCGCCGCGCACGCGATTTTGGCCCAACTGAGGCGGAGCGCATCTTCCGCGCCGCAACCCTCCTCGCGTCCGCCTTCGCCGCGCGCGCGGGCGGCATCGCCGCCGATGCCTGGACCGCGCTGCCCGTAGCGCTCTCCGGCCTGAAGCCTGAGGCTGCGCTTCAGTTGATGCGCCGCGCGGGCGAGTTTCTTGAGCGAGGAGGCGGGGCCGCCCTGCACGTGCTCGTGGCTGGCGGCGAGACCTTGCGCCTGCTGCCCGAAGCCTTCGACGCCTGGGTCGAACTCCTCTGGGCCGTCGCCGAACACGGCAACGCCAATTTGATAGCCTTCGTCCGCTCCGGCCCGTCCTTCTTCCAGGGCCTCACGAGCGAGACCGAACGCGCGCGCGCCGTGGAATTGGCACAGCGCGTCATCAACGTCGCGCGCGAGGTCGCGCGCCTCGACGGCGAATCCGCCCTCGCCTGTTTCCGCTCAAGCCCGCAGGCCCTGAGGACCGTTTCAATCGAGCAGTTCGAGCAGTGGGCGCGCGCGGGGTTGGCGGCAGAGAAAGCGGACCAGCGCGCACGCCGCAGCTACTTCGCGCTCGAAACGCGCCGCAGCAACGACGCCCTGCACACGGGCGGCGCGGGGCTCGCGCTCGAAAAAATTCAGCCCCTCCTCTGCCTCTACATAGAGGCGCTGACGGGGCGCGCCGTCGAGATCGCGCCGCTCGCCGCCGTGCCCCACGAGGCGCGCATCAACGACGGGCGGACAATTCACCTGCCTTCGCACGTCGCCGAGTTCGACGACGAGCAATTAGACTTTCGTCTCTACAAAGTCCTCGCCGCGCACGCCGCCGGGCAGATAGAGTTCGGCACGCACGAGCGCGATTCGTCCGCCTTGCGCGCCGCCTACAGTTCCCTCGCCGAGCTTTACGCGGAAGAGAACATGGACGCGCGCGATGCGTTCGCCCTGGACGGCTACATCAACGAGTTGGAGAAGGGCGCGCGCGCTCTCTCGCCCGAAGAGGAGAGTAAACTCGCGGCGGCCGAGCGCCGCTCGATGCCTGTTGATTCGGACTACCGCGCCGTGCTCTCGCTCTTCCCGCAGCGGGGACTGGCACACAAAATTTTTGGCACACTCGAAAACGGGCGCATTGACCGCCGCCTGCGCCGCGTCTATCGCGGCCTCGCCCGCGACCTGGACTTGACCCGAGCACACCTGCGCGCAAACCGCCCGCGCATCATAGACCTCCCCGTCACGATGGTTCCCTTCGAGCTGCTCTTTCAGATCACGCTCTGCGGCGGCGCGCTCGATGATGCGCGCCAGTTCTACGGCCAGATCGTCTCCGAACTCGAAGGCATCGTCGCGGACTATCTAGTGGGCGTTGAGATGGGCGTCGCGGACACCTTGATGGCGACTGCGCGCGTCTACTCGCTCTTTCAATCAATCGCGCCGGACCAGAGCCAGCAGCAGGCCGAGACGACTCCCGAAGAGGCCGAGACAGAGGAAGAGGCAGGCGTGTCCTCCGAGATGCGCGAGCCGAAGGAAGCGCCCGACAAGAAATCCCGGCCGCAGGACGCGCGCGAACTCTTCAACGCCTGGAACAGTCTTGAGCCGGAGGGCGAACCGGACGATTTGGACGGGGCCGAGTCGTGGACCAAAGCCGAAGTCCCCGAACAAGGGTTGGAAGAGGGCGAAGTCGCTTTCAACTACGACGAGTGGGACAGGGATTTGACGGACCACCGTACGGGCTGGTGCCGCGTCATCGAAAAGCGCGTCCGCGCCGGCAGCCGCGCCTTCGTAGAGCAGACGCGCGAGCGGCACAAAGGGGTCATCTCTTCGATTCGTCACCAATTTCAGTTGATGAGGCCCGAGGATTTGACGCGCGTGGCGAGAGAGCTGGACGGCGAAGAATTTGACCTCAACGCCGTGATTGATTACGTCATAGACCGGCGCGCGGATGGCCAACAATCCGAACGGCTCTACACGAAGCGCCTCAGGAGGCGGCGCGACGTGGCCGTCTCGTTTCTCCTGGATCAGTCTTCCTCGACGGCGCGCACCATCGGCCGTCACCCCATGCAGCCTTACACGCACCCCGGCCGCCGCATCATCGAGATAGAGAAAGAGGGACTGGTCTTGATGAGCGAAGCGCTGGAAGCAGTCGGCGACGTTTATTCGATTAACGGTTTCACCTCGGAGGGCCGCCGCAACGTCAAGTTTTACGTCGTCAAAGATTTCAACGAGCGCTACACGGAGGAGGTCGAGCGAAGAATCGGGGGCATCACCTACCAGAACAACACGCGTTTGGGTGCGGCCATCCGCCACGCCGCCGCGCGCCTCAGTTCGCAGGAAGCGCGCACACGTCTCCTGATAGTCCTCTCCGACGGCCGCCCCTACGACCACGACTACGGCGACGCCCGCTACGCCCGCGAAGACACACGCGAAGCACTCCGCCAGGCCAAGCTCCGTGGCATCACCCCCTTCTGCATCACCATTGACCGCGAGTCCGAAACCGAACTCCGCGACCTCTACGGCGACATCGGCTACACCATCATTGACGACGTGCTCAGTTTGCCCGAACGGATGCCGGGGATTTATCGCAGACTGACTACATAACGGCGCGATTTTCGCTGCCGACTTCGCCACATCTGGGCTATGCTTTCAGCGATGAGCTAAACCACGACCACAGTTCCGCTCTCCCAGGATCAAGCAGGCGTCCTGCGCGTCACGGGCACTCGCGTCTCCCTCGATTCAGTCATCTACGCTTTCAACGAAGGCGCGACGCCCGAAGAAATCGTCCAGCAATATCCCACCCTTGAGTTGAAAGACGTTTACGCGGTCATC
>DATFCB010000271.1:0-5914 GCA_035253525.1 Pyrinomonadaceae bacterium
GCTGTAACGCCCCGTCTCGGTCAGGTCGTCGTAAATCATCCCGCGCCGGTCCTTCTTGGCCTTGGTGACGGCCGTGTAGCCGCCCTCCTCGTTGCGGCTGATCTTGTTCTGCGCGTAGAGACCTTCGAGGGCGAACTCGCAGGCGGAGACGACGTGCGCCTCGTCCGAGCGTTTGAAGTCGAAGGGGACGAGCGCCGTCTCGATTAAATCGGGGACGACTTGCAGGAGGTTCATGCACTCGGCGGCCGAGGCCGTGTCGGCCAGGCGCAGGTTGTTGCCGGCGTCGAACCAGCGGACGGCGTCCGTGAAGTCAATGCCTACGAAGTAGCCCTCGAAGATTTCGCCGGCCGCGCGCCGCGCGTGGGTGATGACGCTTCCCATTTTCGTCCTCTTGGAATTAGCTGTAGCGGCCCGTCTCGGTCAGGTCGTCGTAAATCATCCCGCGGCGGTCCTTCTTCGCTTTGGTCGCGGCCGTGTAGCCGCCCTCTTCGTTGCGGCTGATTTTGTTCTGCGCGTAGAGACCTTCGAGGGCGAACTCGCAGGCCGAGACGACCGAAGCGTCGTCCGAGCGTTTGAAGTCGAAGGGGACGAGCGCCGTCTCTATCAGGTCGGGGACGACTTGTAGAAGATTGATGCACTCCATTGCGGAAGCGGTGTCGGCGAGGCGCAGGTTGTTGCCCGCGTCGAACCAGCGGACGGCGTCAGTAAAATCAATGCCGACGAAGTAGCCCTCGAAGATTTCGCCCGCCGCGCGCTTGATTAAGTCCCTGGCAATCTTGTTCGCGCCGATCTGCTCGCCCTCGTATTCGAGTTCCATCTTGCCCGTAATCGAAGGCACGGCGGCGTAGATGTCCGAGATGCGTGGCACAATTTCTTCCTCTTCCGTGAGGAGCGCGCGGCGCTCCGCGTTCGAGATAACTGACTCGGTGACGGTGATGGGCAGGCGCTGCGAGACGCCCGAGCGTTTGTCAATCCGCTGGTCGTCGCGCGCCTCGAACGCTATCTGCTCGATGATGTCGCGTATGAAGTCCGGGACGTGGAGCGTGTGGCCTTCGAGACCTTCACGCTCGGCCCAAGCCTCCTGTCTTGTAATCTCGACGCCGAGTTGCAAGTCAGCGGGGTAGTGCGTGGAAATCTCCGCGCCGATGCGGTCCTTCAGCGGCGTGATGATCTTGCCGCGCGCCGTGTAGTCCTCCGGGTTCGCGGAGAAGACGAGCATCACGTCGAGGGGCAGGCGCACGGGGTAGCCCTTAATCTGCACGTCGCCCTCCTGCATGATGTTGAAGAGGCCGACCTGAATCTTGCCGGCCAAATCCGGCAGCTCGTTGATGGCGAAGATGCCGCGATTGGCGCGCGGCAAGAGGCCGTAGTGAATCGTCAACTCGTCCGAAAGCAGGTGGCCGCCCTTGGCCGCCTTGATGGGGTCCACGTCGCCTATGATGTCGGCGATGGTCACGTCGGGCGTGGCGAGCTTTTCGACGAAGCGCGCGTCGCGCTCGACCCACAGGATTGGCGTCGAGTCGCCGTGAAGCTCTCTCATCTGCCGGCCGTAAGCCGAGATGGGACGAAACGGGTCATCGTTGATTTCCGAGCCGGCGATGACGGGGATGCGCTCATCCAGCAGGTCCGTCAGTTGACGAATGATGCGGCTCTTGGCCTGGCCGCGCAGGCCCAAAAGGATAAGGTTGTGGCGCGCGAGCACGGCGTTCGTAATCTGCGGCACGACCGTCTCGTCGTAACCCAGGATGCCTGGGAAAAGTCTTTCGCCCGCGCGTAATTTACGCACGAGGTTCGCGCGCATCTCGTCCTTGACCGAGCGGATTTGATAGCCGCTCTCTTTGAGTTCGCCCAGATTTTTAGGTAGAGCCATTGGTTGAATACCCGTCCTTGTTTGCTTGCGTTTGAGTTTGAGCTTTGATGATGCCCGAGAGCGCCTCGGCGCGCTTGCGGTCGTCCTCGTCGTCACTCATGGATTCGTGTCCTTAGCAATATAACAACCGTCGCCGCGCTGGGCCACCAGGTTTTCGGCCCGTAGCTTTTCCAGGTGCGCGAGCACCGCGCGCTCGGCCATCGCGTGCGCCTTCGGGTGAACGTCCGTGTAGACGCGCGCGACGATGTCTCTCGGCGTCGCGGCCCCCGCGCGGACGGCCGCGAGAATTCGCGTTTCGCGCTCGTGCCGGTGCGCTATGTACTCTTCGATTTTAGTGCGCGGGCCGCCGATGGCGGGGCCGTGCGCGCCGAAGAGGACCGTCAGGTTGGGGAGAGAGCGCAGGCGTTCGAGTGAGCGCAGATAGTCTTGCATGTTGCCTTCGGGCGGGTCAATCAGGACGGAGCCGAGGCCCACTATGTTGTCGCCCGTGAGGAGCGCGCCCGTCCGCTCTTCGTAGAAACAAAGATGCCCGCGCGCGTGGCCCGGCGTGTGCAGCGCGCGCAAAACCAGACGCGGCTCGCCCGCGAGTTCAATCACCTCTTCGTCTTCAATCAGGCGGCCGACGCTGATCGTGCCCGCGAGCGCTTCCGCCGTCAATTGGTGCGCGGCGACGGTCGTGCGCCCGCCCAGGTGATTGACCAGTGCGTTGACGCCCCCGACGTGGTCCGGGTGCAGGTGCGTCAGGATGATCTCACGAAACTCTCTGCCTTCGGCGAGCAGTTCGTCCACGCAAGCGGCGAGCGCCTGCTGTTCTTCTTCGTAGGGCGAAGCCGGGTCAACGACGACGAACTCTTTCGCGCCGACGAGGTAACAGTTCGTATGCGTCGCGGGCGGTTTGGTCGGCGTGCGGACGGGGAAGCAGATGAAGCCTGGGCGAAACTCTATCCGGCGCACGGGCTCGCGGTGAGCCTGCGGCACGGAGAGGAAACGCGAGATGAGGTCGTCTGTCATGCCGCCCGAGAGAGTCCGCAAGGCGTGAAGCACGGGCGGCACGGTCAGAACCTCCGAGCGCTCCCAGCGTGAGACGGCCTCGCGCGCGCTTCTCCACTCGCCCGATTCGAGTTCGGCGTCGCCCGTGACGTGCGGTTGCTGTTTCGCGGGGCACTCCACGAGGAAGAACCAGGTGTCGAAGCGGCGCGGGCTAAAGGGCGGCGTGACCCAGCGCCCCGCGAATGTAAAGTCGCGGGCATCCAAATGAAGACCATAGTGATCGAGCAGCGCGGGAAACGTCATCCGCCCTGATTCCAAATCATCCAGGAGCGACGCGCGCTGCCCCTTCGTCAGCGTCTCCGCGCCGCGCGCGACGAGCACGCCCAGTTCCTCAAACAACTCGCGCGCCGCGCAAGCGATCATCGCGCCCCTCTCCTCGTCCTCGCAATTCTCCACGCGCACGTCCGCGTCCTCTCCCTCGCGCTGCCCGCCCGGAAAAGCGTGAAAGCCTCCGAGGAACGCCATCCGCTCGCTGCGCCGCACCCAGAAGACTAACGGGTTCGCGGGGTCCGTGCCAGCGCGCAGCAAGATGACGGCGGCCGCGTCCTTCGGCGTCGTCGTGTTGGCGGTGGCTGCCTGGGAGTCGGCCTTGGCGTTCATTTCCGTGCTCATAAAAAACGGGAGTTATCAGATCGGAGAGGATGAGAGTTCGTCGTCTCTTCGGACTCGCTTAAAAAATCACCTCGCCATTCCGAACGATGCGAGAGACTTCAAAGGTAAACTTCTTGAGCGGGATTGATCGCTTTTCGTAAACCTTTTCCTCGATGGTGAAGGAGAATTTTTTATTCTCCGGCGTCAGGAAAGGTTTGCCCTGCTCGTCGAACCTGGGGAAGACGAACATGGCTTCCGAGCCTTCACCCTTCGTGGGGATGTACCCTACAAGGTAACTGCGCTCCCCCCTGTCGTTCGTCAGATAAACGTGCGGCTTCAGTTCCGCCAGCGACAAGCCTCTGAGCGTGTCAACAACGTCAACACTGACGCTGTCAGTTAATCCCGTCGTGACCGGAGAGACGAGAGTCACCAGATAATATTTGGCACAATCGGTACATTCCAGAAACTCTTTCACATCCGCGTCGAACCTTGTTTTGTCGGCCGCGCTGAACTTGTCGTAGTTCACGCCCAGTTGTCTGCGTCTGACGAGTGCCTGCCGGATGGGAAGCGCCGAGCGCAGGCGTATGACTGCCGTGTAAGAATTGGCAGGCAGCCCGTAGTTAATAGAGACGCGCTCGATTTGAGTCTGCGCCCAGGGCGAGTCGTCGAGGATTCGCACGACATCGGCCATTGACCATTGCTTGTAGTTCTTCTTCTCCCACGATTGTTGGCCGGACGCGGGGAGGACCAGGCAAATCACCGCGAGGAAAATAGCGAGGCCGTGTGTTCTTTTATCTCTTTCCACGAAATTTTTTTAACCAGTTGCAGACAATATCAATTCGCTATCAGGCGCTCACTCCTGCCAACGAAACCTCTCTCCGTCGCCTCCGTTCCAGGGGTTGCCGCGCATGTGGTAGCCGCCCTCTTCCCAGAAGCCCGCCTCATCTCGTTCGAGGAAGCGCACGCCCTTGACCCACTTGGCGGACTTCCAGGCATAGAGTTGCGGGACTATCAAACGCACGGGGCCGCCGTGTTCGGGCGGAATCGGCTGCCCGTCATGCGACCACGCGAAGAGCGAGTCTTCGGCGAGAAAGTATTCGATGGGGAGATTCGTCGTCCACCCGTAGTCGTAGCCGAAGGCCATGACGAACTTCGCCTCCGATCGGACGCCGACGTAGCGCGCAAACGCGCGCGCGGAGACGCCGCCCCAGACGTTATCGAGCCGCGACCAGCGCGTCACGCAATGAAAGTCCGCGTAGACTTTGACGGCCGGCAACTGCATGAACTCGTCGAGCGACCAACCTTGCGGGCGCTCGACCAGGCCGTCAACCTCGAACCGCCACGTCGCAAGGTCTATGTCGGGAGTGCCGTGCGCGTCCAGGACGGGCCACTTGCGCGTGCGCGTTTGTCCCGGCGGGAGGCGGTTCGCGCGCCGCGTGTCCGGGCTGACGATGACCTCCGGCTCGTCAACCTCCTCCGGCTTTCGCGGCTCGCCCTTCTGATACAACGGATCGTTGAACAGATTTCCAAGAAAGCTCATGACAACTCCGAGTGATAAGTGATGAGTGATAAGTGATAAGTAAAAGCAAGAGTTTTAACTTATCACTTATCACTCATCACTTATCACTGCTTTTTGACGTTTCTCTCGGCCAGGGACATCAACTCTTCGGGCATCCATTTGCCGACGCCTTTTTTGAGCGACTCGGAGATGCCGACGGTGCGGTCGTGCCAGTCGTCTGCCGTGCCCTGGTGGCCGCGCTGTCGCTCGTAGTTCTCGGTCTGTTCGAGGCTGAGGACGATGCCGTTGACGACCTCCTTCCAGTCCTTCTGCTGTATGCCGCGCATGACGAGGGGGAGCCCCGCGCTCCAATCCTCTTCGGGCGCGCGCGCGTCCTGTTCCGGGATGGTCAGGCGGTCAGTGGGCGGGAACGGCTTCCCCTTGAATTCCTTGAGAAGTGTTGTCTTCAAATCCTTGTAAGACCCCTTCGGGTTCTCACCACGCAGCGCCTGCGCGCGGCGGAAAATGTCCGCCACAGTCGTTTGCTCTTGAGCCATCGCGCGTCCCTTTTAGACCTCCTGCCGAAATTGGTCGTGTGTCATAGAAATACCTTACAGCCAGCGGAAGAGCAAGAGCAGTGGTCGGTGGCCGGTGGGCAGTTGAGAAGATTTAAGCCCCGTAGGGGCGTAGTGAAAATAGCCCAGCACTTCAGTGCTGGGAGTAAGAGCGAAATTTATATCGAGTCCCGTAGGGACGACTGAAGGAAGGCTCGCTCCCGTTCAGTCGTCCCTACGGGACTCCAAAATCATTTGCGCAATTGTTCCCAGCACTGAAGTGCTGGGCTATTACCAATCGCCCCTGACGGGGCTCTGAAACTGAAAACTGAAAACTGAAAACTGATTACT
>DATFCB010000272.1:0-7116 GCA_035253525.1 Pyrinomonadaceae bacterium
GTCGTTCTTTGCGCCTCCAGCGTGAGTCATTGGTTAGGCTAGGAAAGTCTCACGCTGGAGGCGCAAAGACGCAAAGGAAGCGTTTTCAAACAGGCTCTATTTCCTGCCCGCGCAGTCCCGGCGTTCCGCAATCGTACAAGCGAACAAGACAGGCGCGCGGCGGCGTGAACTGTTAGAGTTCACAGCGCGTGTGGCAACCTTTCTGCAAGAAACAGACTTTTCCTTTTGGCTTCAAGCATTAAAGCCCGCGCACGTGGAGTTCCTTGCGTGCGGCATATCGGTTGCACTTCGGTCGAGGCGTAATCACCCTGGCAATCGTTTTCGGACGATGAAGGAGCAACGATGAGACGTAAACCCCTCGCGGTCTTGATGGCAGCAGCGCTGATGGCGTTTTTTTCAATCGGGATTCAGGCCGCGTCCGTCTGGAGCGACGAGGACACGGACACTCGCCTCGTCGAGGCGCGAGTGGTCGAAGTGGCGGAAGCGCACGTCTCCGTGATGGCGCGCACGGGCGTGGAACACGTCATCGCCGTGGACCGCGAGGGGACGAAGGTCATGATTAACGGCGAGGCCGTCTCGCTCAAAGACCTGCGCGAAGGCGATGTCGTCACCATCGAGCTGGACGCGCACAAGCCCCTCAAATTCGCCCGGAACATCGAGATGCGATCCGAAGGATCACAGGTCGCACGAGTTCGCCGGTAGGAGCATGGTGCTCGTTTGAGCGTCGCCTCGCAGCCCACCGGCACAAAGAGCCGCTTTGCCCCTCGCAGGCAAAGCGGCTTTTGTTATTTACAGAGCAAGTCAGTACCGCCTGCGGTCGCGGGCGGGTATTATGCCGACTTTATAAATCGGCGGTTGGCAGGAAGCGCGGCGGCTTGCGAAGCTTCGTCGCCTGCTCATACGCGTAGGCGAGTTTAATCAGCACGGGCTCGCTGTAGGCGCGGCCGAAGAAGGAGACGCCGACGGGTAGACCGTGCACGTAACCGGCGGGGACTGTGATGTGCGGGTAGCCGGCGACTGCCGAGGGGGTCGAGTAGCCGCCCGTGAAATGGTCGCCGTTGATTAAATCTGTCGGCCACGGCGGGCCGCCCGTCGGCGCGACCATCGCGTCGAGCTTGTGCTTCGACATCGCCGCATCAATGCCTTCCGTCCTGGACAGCCGCTGGTTCTGTGCCAGCGCTTTAAGGTAGTCCTTACTCGTCAGCGGCCCCTTGGCTTCGGCCTTGATGAAAAGTTCCTGACCGAAGTAAGGCATCTCGCGCTCGGCGTTGCGTTCGTTAAACTCTATGACCTCTTTGAGAGAGTGGACGGGCGCGCGCGGGCCGAGCGAGGCCAGGTACTTGTTCAGGTCGGCCTTGAGTTCGTAGAGGAGCACTTCCAGTTCCGTCTCGTCGAACTGGCCGGCCGTCTCAATCTCCGCCGGGTCAACGACGACAGCGCCGAGCTTTCTCATCACCTCCACGGCCGAGTTGATTAACTTGTCCACGTGGTCGTTGAAGCCGAAAAATTTGCGGGGCACTCCGATGCGCGCGCCCTTCAGCCCGTTCGCGTCCAGAAACTGCGTGTAGTCCGCGTGCGCCTTGCCTCGACTCTCGCTCGTGATGGCGTCGTCCGCGTCTATACCCGCGAGCGCGCTCAGGAGGGCGGCGGCGTCCGCGACTGTGCGCGTCATGGGACCGGCGGTGTCCTGGCTGTGCGCGATGGGGATGATGCCGCTGCGGCTGACGAGGCCGAGCGTCGGCTTGATGCCGACGAGCGAGTTGGCGGAAGAGGGGCAGACGACGGAGCCGTCCGTTTCCGTGCCGACCGCGATTGCCGCGAGGTTGGCCGCGACCGCCGCGCCCGAGCCGGAGCTTGAGCCGCAAGGGTTGCGGTCGAGCGCGTAAGGGTTGCGCGTCAGGCCGCCGCGCCCGCTCCACCCACTTGTCGAGTGTGTGGAGCGTATATTGGCCCACTCGCTCAGGTTCGTCTTGCCCAGGAGAACAGCGCCTGCCTCGCGCAAGCGTTGCGCGACGAAAGAGTCTTTCGGCGCGACGGAGCCCGCAAGCGCGAGCGATCCCGCGGTGGTCGTCATGCGGTCGGCCGTGTCAATGTTGTCTTTAATCAGGACCGGGACGCCGTGCAGCGGCCCGCGCACGCGCCCGGCTTTGCGCTCCTCGTCCAGCTTCTCGGCTATCTGAAGAGCTTCCGGGTTGAGTTCGATAACGGCATTCACGGCTGGCCCGCGCTTATCAATCTCCTCTATGCGCGACAGGTATTTTTCGACCAGCGCGCGCGCCGTCCACTTGCCGGACTTCATCCCCGCCTGCAACTCCGCGACGGTCAGCTCTTCCAACTCGAAAGGTTTTACAGCCGGCCCGCTTTCGACTGTGCCGGATTTTTCCGCCGCGCAGGCGACGACCGGCTGGCTCAAAGCCACGACGCCGGCAATCGCGCTCGAACGCAAGAAATCCCTGCGGCTGCTCCGGGAGCCTGCGCTCGCTTTCCCCTTTCGGCCCATCCCAGTCCTCCGATGAACTTACAATCTGTAGCGCACGCGGCTGCGGCGCAGTGCGTCGTCTTCCACGTCCACGTTCTGCAAGCGCAGTGACACGTCTGCATTCAGGTCGAGGCCGGCGCGCTCGCCCGCCTGAAGTTTGACCGTGCCGGCGGCGGCGATCATCGCCGCGTTGTCCGTCGAGAGGTGCGGCGAAGGGAAGTAGACGGGGACGCCCAGCCGCGCGGCCGCCTCGCGCGACGCCTCTCGCAGAGCGTTGTTGCAGGCCACGCCCCCCGCGACGAGTAGCGTTCTGGGCCTGTGCTCCTCGGCCAACCGCTCCATCGTCCCCACGAGCGAGCGCACCACGACGCTCTGGAAACTCGCCGCCAAGTCCTTAATCTCCTGCGACGGCGCTTCGTCGCCTTCGACGGGGCGCAGGCTTGTCTCTCGAACGTGCTTCGAGACGGCGGTCTTTAGTCCGCTGAAGCTGAAGTCGGGCCGCCCGTCGCCCATGCGCGGCACGCTGAAGCGCACCTTGCCGGGGTCGCCCTCGCGCGCCAGCCGCTCGATAATTGGCCCACCCGGATAGCCCAGGCCGAGCAGCTTTGCCACCTTGTCGAACGCCTCGCCCGCCGCATCGTCACGCGTGCGCGCGACGACCCTGTACTTGCCCGGCTCCGGCACCAGGAAGAGGTTGGTGTGCCCGCCCGAGACGATGAGCGCCATCGCAGGGTATTCGACGGGTGGGTTCTCGAAGACGACCGAGTAGATGTGTCCTTCGATGTGGTTGACGCCGACGAGCGGGACGCCGAGGGCGAACGCCATCGCCTTCGCGTAAGAGACGCCGACGAGCAGGGAGCCGACGAGGCCGGGGCCGGACGTGACCGCGATGCCGTCAATCTCCTCTTTACGAACCTGTGCGCGCTCGAAGGCTTCTTCGACGACTGGCACAATCTTGTCCAGGTGCTCGCGCGAGGCGAGTTCCGGCACGACGCCGCCGAAGCGTTTGTGTATCTCTATCTGCGAGGAGATGACGGATGAGACCATCTCGCGCCCGTCGCGCACGACGGCCGCCGCCGTCTCGTCGCATGAGCTTTCAATTCCGAGTACAAGCATGATTCAGTGGTCAGTGGTCAGTGGTCAGTGGTCAGTAAAAGCAAAAAGCTGATGACTGATTGCTGACTACTGATTACTTTCTTTCGTAAAAACTGAGGGCGGAGTCGCCCTGCTTCAGGATGCGCCAGCGGCGCAGGAGGCCGCTGGCGTCTTTCAGTTCGTTCTTGTGATGGTGCTCGACGACGAGCAGCCCTTCGTCCGTCAAAATTGTGCCAGTCCCGAAAGCTGCGAGGACGGGCGAATAATCCGTCGCGTAGGGTGGGTCGAAGAAGGCTATGTCCCACCTCTGGTCGTCACGGGCGGAGGCGCGGCGCAGGAACTCCGCGGCTTCCGCCATGACGACCTCCGTTTCGTCCTCGGGGACGCCGCACAAATCCAGGTTCGCCTCGACCAGTCCGCACATCTTGCGCGAGCGGTCAACGAAGGTCGCGTGCGCGGCACCGCGCGAGAGCGCCTCTATGCCGACTGCGCCCGAGCCTGCGCAGAGGTCCAGGAAGCGCGTCCCCTCTATGCGCGGCGCGATGACGTTGAAGAGCGTCTCGCGTAGCCGGTCGGATGTCGGCCGCACCTGCATCGAAGGCGGGCTCTTCAAATTTCGCCCGCGATAATACCCGGCGATGACACGCATGGAGACAGAATACAGAAGTCAGAAGTCAGGGGCCAGGAGAAAAGAAAATCAGAAGAATGGTTCTCGGCCTTTCATTCTGACTTCTGACTGCTGCCTCCTGACTTCTGTTTTCTGGTGCTCACCCGACCGCAGCCAGACCGAAGCGCGCGTCGGCGCGTACGCGCTCGATAAGTTTCGACGTTTCGCGCGTCATGCGGCGCTCCGTCAGGTAATGGTCGGCCTCGCGCCGCGCTTCTTCGAGAATCGCCACGTCGCGCACGAGATTGCCGACGCGGAAGGTCGGCAGGCCAGACTGGCGCGTGCCCATCACCTCGCCGGGGCCGCGAATCTCCAAATCCTTTTCGGCGATGCGAAAGCCATCGTTCGTCTCGGCCATGATCCCTAAGCGCTCGTTCGCCACGCTCGTCTTCCTGTCTGAAGTGAGCAGCACGCAGAAGCTCTGCTCGGCCCCGCGCCCGACGCGGCCGCGCAGTTGGTGCAACTGCGAGAGGCCGAAGCGCTCGGCATGCTCTATCACCATCAGGGAGGCGTTCGGCACGTCAACGCCGACCTCGACGACCGTCGTGGCGACGAGGATTTGAATCTCGCCCGCGACGAAGCGGCGCATCACCTCGTCCTTCTCGGCCGCCTTCATCTTGCCGTGCAGCAGGCCGATGGAGAAGTGTGGGAAGACGCGGTCGCGCAACTGCTCGTACATGCGCGTCGCGTCCTTCAGGTCCATCTTCTCAGACTCTTCGACGAGCGGGTAGACGACGTAGACCTGTCTTCCGGCCCGCACCTCGCGCTCGACGCCTTTGTAAACTCCAGAGCGCTGGTCTTCGCCGAGGACGACCGTCTTGATGGGCGTGCGGCCGGGCGGGAGTTCGTCAATGACGGATACGTCCAAATCGCCGTAGGCCGTCATGGCTAGAGAGCGCGGGATGGGCGTGGCCGTCATGACCAGTACGTCCGGGTTGAAGCCGCGCGCGCGCAGCTCCGCGCGTTGCAGCACGCCGAAGCGGTGTTGTTCGTCAATCACCACGAGGCCGAGTTTGTTGAAGGCGACGGATTCCTGTATGAGCGCGTGCGTGCCGACCGCGGCGTGTATGTCTCCGGCGGCGAGGTCTTTGTGCAAGCGTCGCTTCTCGGTCGCGCGCAGGCTGCCCGTTAGCAGTTCGACGCGGTAAGGCGTCAGCGCGAGCAGACGTTTGACGTTGCGCGCGTGCTGCTCGGCCAGGATTTCGGTCGGGACCATCAGCGCGGCCTGGTAGTTGTTCTCCATCGCCGCGAGCATAGCCATCAGCGCGACGATGGTCTTGCCGCTGCCCACGTCGCCCTGTAGCAGGCGGTTCATGGGCGCGTCTGACTGCATGTCGTCGAAGATGCGCTTGGTCACGCGCTCCTGCGCGCTCGTCAATTCGAAGGGAAGAATCGAAGCGATTCGCTCGCGGACGCGCTTCGTAATCTCAATCACCGCGCCCTTCGGTTCCTTGATGCGCTGGCCGCGTTGCAGCCCGATGGCGAGCGCGACCCAGAAGAATTCCTCGAAGATGAGGCGCAGGTGCGCGGGGCTGCGCGCGCGCTCGTAATCACTGAGCGGCACGTCTTCCGTTGGAAAGTGTATCCGGCGCAGGGCGTCCGCGCGGCCGATTAAATGCTGGCGCGAGCGCAGGTCCGCGGGCAGCGTCTCCGTGATCCGGTCGTCGTCAACGAGGCCGAGCACCGCGTGCATGATCTCTCTCAACCGCTTCGCTCGAAACTCACCGAGCTTACGGTAAATTGGCACACGCCGCCCGACGTGAATCGCCGCCAAAGCCGGATCAGCACCACTCTCGTCGTCGTCTTCAAAACCCTCTTCGCCTGCCGTGCCTTCGTCTTCCTCCTCCTCGCTGCGCCCACGCGTCGCCGCGTCTCCCTGTCCGTTCCCGCCGCCGTTCTCTTCGGCCAGCCGCAACAGCTCGCGCTCGGGCGGCGTCCAGGTGCCCGGCAGCATTTCCAGCTCATCCGGCTTGTTCAGTCTGAGCGCGAAAGTATTGCGCCGCGTGTCCCACTCCCACTGGCCGAAGGCTATGAAGCGCGCGCCGCGCGTGAACTTCTGGCGGTGGTAAGCGATGATGCGTTGCGCCTGCCTGCCCGAGACGAACCACCAGACGACGACCGGCTTGCCCGTCCGCTGCGGGTCCGACGCGGTGACCTCGAAGATAAAGAGCTTAGGCTGCTTCGGCCCGCGGTTCTTCCCCACCTGATAGCCGCCCGCGACCCTGACGTAAAGCTCAAGCGACGCCTCTACCCCGTCGCTCAAATTCTCAATCCGCGCCAGATTCGACCTGTCCTCGTACCGCATCGGCAGGTAATTCAACAAATCCTCGACGGTCGCTTCCGTCGCGTCCGCCTTGGCCGCGACCTGGGCCAGCGCCAGCGCGAGTTTGCGCGCCGTCGGCTGCCCGAACCGCGAGATGCCGAAACGGTACAGTTCAACAACGGGAGTATCGAGCTTGACGGAGGACCCTGAAGACATCGGGCGCGATGATAACATAGGCATTACCTGCCTGTTTATGGAATGATAGGCAAGAAGCTCGTGCTATGCATTCAAGAGTGGGACACTAGATACTAAGCTTTAGCTGTCTTTAATAATTTCTGACTGGGTTGGCGGGAATTTTGAGCTGATTTGATAAATGGCTTCCATGACGGCCGAGCGGACTTCGGCCGGGAGCGATGGGTTCACGGCCAAGCGGCGGAAAGCGGGAAGAATTTCCTCCTGGCTGCTCAAGACCAAGAGCTTGACGATGGCGAGACGTACCTCGTTGTTCGGGTGCTCCTCGATGGCGCGCATGAGCGGTTGGACTTCGCCGGCCTTAGACATCAGGAAGAGGAGCGAGAAGGCGTCGTAGGTGCGCTCGCGGCTCTCGCCCAT
>DATFCB010000273.1:0-6274 GCA_035253525.1 Pyrinomonadaceae bacterium
TGGCGCGCGCGAACGCGACGAAGTCTGACGAGCCGCCCCACTTCAAAGGCTCCGCGACGAGCCTTCCTTCCTCGTCCGTCAGCAGTCGCGCCGGAAGGTAGCTCGCGCGCTCCACAGAGCCTTTCACGCCGCGCGCCAGCACGGCACGCTCCTCAGGCATCGCGGCCTCCTTGCACCCTTGCATCGCGCGCAGCGCCGTCCGCGCGAACAGGTTGAAGGTGACGGAGACGGAGACGGGGTTGCCGGGTAGGCCGAAGACGAGCGTGGAGCCTATGCGCGCGAAGACTGTCGGCTTGCCGGGGCGCAGGCTCACGCGCTCGAAAAAGATTTCGGCGTCGAGCGCGTGGAGCGCCGCTTTCGTGAAATCGTAAACGCCCATCGAGACGCCGCCCGAAAGGACGAGCACATCCGAGCGCGCGGCCGCCGTGGCTATCTCGCGCTTGAGGAGTTCGGGGTCGTCGCCCGCGAGCGGCAGGCGTTCGACCTGTGCCCCCGCGAGTTGAGCATAGGCGGCGAGCGAGTAGCTGTTCGAGTCTCGAATCTGGTCCGCGCCTGGCGTCTCATTGACAGCGACCAGTTCCGTCCCTGTCGCCAGGACGGCCGCGCGCGGGCGCTTTCCCACACCGACCAACGCGCAGCCGAACGAGGCGAGCGCAGCCATGCGCGCGGCGTTGATCTCTTCACCGGCCTCCAGGACCGTCTGGCCCATTTTAATCTCGCTCGCGCGTTTGACGATGAACTGCCCAGGGCTCGTCGCTTCCGCGACCGAGACGCGGCCGTCGCTCTCCTCAGTCACTTCGACCTTCTGCACGCTGTCGGCTCCTGCGGGGACGGGCGCGCCCGTCATGATGCGGACGGCCTCGCCGGGCTTCAACTCATTGTTCCACCCGCGCCCGGCCGCAGACTCGCCGACGACGCGCAGGCTCGCGGGCGTGTGCGAGGTGTCCGCGGCGCGCACGGCGTAGCCGTCCATCTGCGCGCGGTCGAACGGCGGCAGGTCCGAATCGGCCACGACCTCTTCGGCGAGCACGCGCCCCACGGCGTCCGCGAGCGCGACGCGCTCGGCTGCGAGTTTTGGCGTCCGCTCTTTGACGATGCGGATGGCTTCTTCGACGGAAATCATCTGGGCCATACTAAAAGAATAGCTCAACTGAGCGACCCTTTGCGTCTTTGCGCCTTGGCGAGAGATTATTCCTCACGCTGGAGGCGCAAAGACGCAAAGAAGAAATGCTTCAATACGGCAAATTGGAGACGCGTGCCAGTTCGTTGCAAACCTCTGCCGCCGAGTGATACCTGTACTCGTTGCGCCTGCGGAGCATGATGGAAACGACCTTCGCCAACTCGCCCGCGCTCCCGCCCGAAGCAATCAACGCTTCGGCGCGGAGGCGCGGCACGCCCGCCATGATCTGGTCGTAGATGTGTTGCTGCGGCTGGCTCTCGTCAATCGGCGAGACGCCCAGCATGAGCGTCAGCAGCACCACCCCGAGCTGGTACAAATCCGCCTGCTGCCAGGAGTAGCCGCGACCCAAGAGTTCCGGCGGGATGTATGACGAGTAGCCTATGAAAGTGTTGGCGATCTCGGCGGGCGTGACCGTGTGCTTGGAGATGCCGAAGTCCGAGAGCTTATAAATCCAGTTGGGGAAGACGAGTATGTTTTTCGGCGTCACGTCGCGGTGGATGATGGGTG
Organism: Pyrinomonadaceae bacterium; assembly: GCA_035253525.1. Classification (GTDB taxonomy): domain Bacteria; phylum Acidobacteriota; class Blastocatellia; order Pyrinomonadales; family Pyrinomonadaceae; genus QHXM01. The sequence continues at coordinate 1,688 of DATFCB010000273.1, forward strand.
AGGTGAGCGAGTGTATGAAGCTCAGGGCGCGCGCGACCTGCATCCCGACGCCGCAGGCGGCTCGCGTGTCGAAGCGGTAGCCGCGCTTGATGAGGTCCGCGAGCGAGCAGTCGGCGCGCTCCATGATGATGACGAGGTGGCCCTGCGCCGTCTGGAAGTACTCGAAGACGCCGACGACGTGCGGGTGGTTCTGGCATTTCAAAGACGAGTTGCACTCGTTAATCCAGGTCGCGAGGCTGGCCCCTCGGTTGTGCGGGTTGGGCTTGATGTATTTGATTGCCACCTTCTGCCCGGCCTGGCTGACGGCTCCGTACACTTCGCCCCCGCCCCCGCCCGCGATTCTCTCCTGAAGAAAGTAGCGGAAGCCGGCCGGGTTGACGAGTACCTGCAAGCTGCTCGTTATGGTCGCCATCGCGCGCCCCACAGTATCTCAGAAAGCAGAGGAGGCTGCATCTCAAAATCAGGGAGCGACGGCTTTCACCGAACGCGGACAAGTTCTTAAGCAAAAAGCACGTTCAATCGCATCTCAGGATTTGCGGTCGCGGCGTTTCGGGGAAGGAGCCTTGACGCCACAGCGGCCAACATGAAATTCTCTCCCGTAACTTTTATCGCTGACCGATGCGTCGTCTAACCCAATCCCTTTTACTCCTGTTCATGCTCTGCGCGCCCGGCGTCACGTCCCGCGCCGAAGGCACGCGCACGCTCTCCGTGGAGACTGACCTGGACGGCGACGGGCGCGTCGAGCGGATTACGCTGGACGCGACACGCGACCCCGCTGTGAGCGTGCGGCGCGGGCGGCGTCTGCTGTGGGAGGGCGTGCACGGCCGCTGGCGTCCGTGGAAGCTGATGGTTGCGGACGTTGACGGCGACGGGCGCAAGGAGATCGTGGTCGGCGTCTTCAAGTCAACCAAGTTCATCCCGCGGCCGCACAACTGCCTCTTCATCTACGACTGGGACGGGCAGCGCGCCGCGCCCAAATGGCTCGGCTCGACCTTGAGCAGACCGTTCACTGACTTCGGCTTCGCGGACACGGACGACGACGGCAGCGACGAGCTTTACGCAGTGGAAACCAAACGCGACGGAAGGTTGACGCTCGCGGCCTACTCCTGGAACGGCTTTGGCTTCACGCAGGACTGGCAGCGCGGCGACTGGCTCAAGGCAGTGTTGCTCTCTGTCGCGCGCGACCGCGTTACGATTGAGGCGGACGGCGCGCGCGTCGTACAAAAAACGCCTTGAGCTTTTCTTTGCGTCTTTGCGCCTTGGCGTGAGGAAATCTCTCGCCAAGGCGCAAAGACGCAAAGGAAGAAGAAAAGTTGAGAATGAAATCGGACGAGGACTGAATCATGAGACGAAAAGAAATTTGTGCCATTTTGCTGCTGTTCGTGATGCTGGCGACGGCGTTCGGTGTGAATCGCCCACAGCCTCCCGCGCCGCAGACGACGGCCGTGGTCAAGCCTTACAAGGTGTCGCCCACGCTCGGCGAGGTCATTAACCTGCGAGCGTTCGGCCGCGTGCGCGCGCTCAGCCTGGCCGAGCGGAAGGCGCTCGCGCAGAACCTTTTCGTCTCCTCGCCGACCGCCCAGAAACAGTTGTTCCACATCTACGAGGACAACGACTATCGCGACCTGCCTTCGTTTGTGACGACAGACGCGGTGCTACACCTTTACCACATCTTCTACGACTTCACGCTCCGCACCGTCGAAGAGCAATCGCTCGCGCCCGTGCTGCGTCAGATGACCGAAGGCATGCTCGCGGATTCCGCCAAAACCATGAAGGAGGTCTCGGACCCGCAACTGAAACAGGCGGCGCTGAAAAACACTGCTTACTTCGCCGTGGCGCTGCGACTCCTAGACCCGCAGGCGCGCGTCCCTGCGGAGGTGTCGTCAATCGTGCAGACCGAACTCGATTTGATCAAAGCGCACGAGGGCTTCAAGGTCGGCGCGATCTTCCCCTACGTGGTGGACTATTCGCAGTTCAACCCGCGCGGCCACTACACGCGCAGCGAAATCTTGAAGCGCTACTTCGGGACGATGATGTGGTACGGGCTGACGCCGTTCGCCGTCCGCACCAACGAGGGCTTGAGCGAGGAGCAGATTCGGCAGAGCCTACTGCTCACGCGCTCGCTCTACCGCGCGCAGCTCGAAGACGAGTGGGCGACCATCTACGAGCCGACCTCTTTCTACGTCGGCGCGGCCGACGACGTGACGCCCGCCGAGTGGAAGACGGCGATGGAACAAATCTTCGGCAGCGATGCCCCGGCCGAGGCGTTCACAGACGCAGAGAAGTTCGCGGCCTTCGCGGACGCCGCGCAGAAACTGCGGCCCGCGCGCATACAGGCTCGCACCCAAATCCGTCCCAACCAGCCGCCCGTCCCCGAAGCCTCGATTCAACTGCGCTTCATGGGCCAGCGCTACATCCCCGACAGCGAGATCATGCAGCGCCTCTCCGTCCCCATCCACAGGGTCTTCCCGTCGGGCCTGGACGTGATGGCGGTCATCGGGAGCACGCGCGCGCGCGAGCACCTGGACGCTTACGCAAACATTTACAACCCGAAAAACTGGGCCGATTATTTGCCGTCGCGCTCGAAGCTCATCGAAGAGTTCGCGGGCGTGAAGCCGGAGAAGTGGACTTCCAATCTTTACTGGAACTGGCTCTACGCGCTGAAGGCGCTCTTGGAGCCTGTGCCGCAGGGATACCCGTCTTTCATGCTCAACGCGGCGTGGGCCGACAAGTCGCTCAACACGGCGCTGGGTTCCTGGGCCGAGTTGCGCCACGACACCATTCTTTATGGCAAGCAGAGCGGCGCGGAGATGGGAGACGGCGAGGAGCCTGCGTCCTACAAAGGTTACGTCGAGCCGAACGTGCTGTTCTGGGACCGCCTGCTCGGCCTGACGCGCCAGTCGCGCGAAGGCTTGACGGCGCGCGAGCTGCTTTCGGACCAGCTCAAAGACAAGTTCGAGCAGTTCGAGGAATTGCTCGCCAAGCTCAAGACCATTTCGGAGAAGGAGCTGCGCGGCGAGAAGCTGACGGACGAAGAATACGATTCAATCCGGCACATCGGCGGCACGCTCGAATACCTGACGCTGTCTGTGATGACGGGTAACCCGGACACCTGGGAGATGGTCAACGAGACGGACAAGGACATGGCGGTGGTTGCCGACGTGCACACGGGCGGCGCGCGCGTGCTCGAAGAGGGCGTCGGCCACGCCAACGAGATTCTGGTCGTCGTGCCCGTCGAAGGAAAACTCGTGCTGACGCGCGGGGCCGTCTTCAGCTACTACGAGTTCGAGCATCCGAGCGCAGACCGCCTGACCGACGAGAAGTGGCAGCGCATGCTCAACGCGGGGAAAGCCCCGCCGCCCCCCGTCTGGACGAAGAGTTTCCTGATACCGGGACAGAAAAAAGTGGGCAAGGTGCAGTAAGCAGTGGGCAGCGTGGAGCAGAGCCATACGCCGGTCATTCGGCCCCTCGCGGGGCCACCAAAAACTGCCCACCGCCTGCTGCCTGCTGCCCGCTGCTTTTTACTGTTCGCGGCAATCATCTCGTCGCTCGTTTTCTCCGTCGAGGTGCACGCGCAGGAGGAGGCGACAATCGAGTTGGTCGCGGTGGGCGACGTGCTGCTCGACCGTGGGGTGGCGAGGCGGATTGAGCACGAGGGGACGACGCGGGTGTTGGCCGATGTGCGGGAGGCGCTCGCGGGAGCGGATGTCACGTTTGGCAATCTGGAGAACCCGCTGGCGGCGCACTGCCGGCGGTCGCCGAAGAAGAACAGTTTTCAGGCACGGCCCAATTCGGCGGACGCACTTCTCGGCGCGGGCTTCGACGTGCTCTCGCTCGCCAACAATCACACGCTGGATTGCGGAAAGAGTGGGCTGCTGGAGACGATTGAACACCTCAAGACGCGCGGCCTCGGCTGGGCCGGGGCTGGCCCGACGCTCAGTGCGGCCGAAGCGCCGACAATCCTGAGCGTCAAAGGAATCAAGATAGCCGTCGTCGCTTTCACGGACGTAGAGCCTGTGAGCGGGACGAGGAGAGATGTCCGGGGCGTCGTCGCGCGCGCCTCGAAGTCCGCGCTGCGCCGCGCCATCGTTGCGGCACGCACCGTTGCGGACGTGGTCGTCGTGTCGCTGCACTGGGGAGTCGAGTACGCTTCGAGGCCGAGCATGCGGCAGCGCGAATTGGCACAGACGGCCGTCGCCGCGGGCGCGGACATCGTGCTGGGGCATCACACGCACACGTTGCAGGGTCTGGAAGCTGTCATCCACAAAGGCGCTGCGGGGACGCGCCGCGCGCTCGTCGCCTACTCGCTCGGAAATTTCGTCTTCGACTCCCCGCCCAGCCTCGGCCGCAGGGTCGTCGAGAGCATCATCCTGCGCTGCAAGCTCGGCAAGAACGGGCTCGTCTCGGCCGAAGTTCAACCCGTCTTCATCGAAAAATACCTGCCGCGCGCGGCCGCCCCCGAAGAGTCGCATCGCATCCTCGCGCGCCTCAGAGAACTCTCCGCAGAACTTGGCACAGATTTGAACGCCGGGCTAGTTAATTTCCCATGACCGCAACCCCTTTTGCGCCTTTGCGCCTCCAGCGTGA
>DATFCB010000274.1:0-2923 GCA_035253525.1 Pyrinomonadaceae bacterium
AAGAAAAAACGATAGACGTAGAAGCGACTTCGGGCAATGGCGGCGGTGGCACATATTCGGGCGCGCAGCCCGTGATGACCGTCGAGCCTGAGCCGCTGCCGAGGGCGAGAGAAGTTTTGGCGCTGCCGCCCTCGCCGCTGGAGGCGGCCGCGCGCCGCCGCAATCGAAAGGTGCTCATCACGAGCGCGGTAATCTCGCTCGTCGTCAGCCTGGTGACGGTCTTTCTCCTCGCGCGCTGGATGATTAAAAGGGACATCGCCGCGGCCTTGCCCGGCGCGGCCCAGAGGAGCGCGCAGGCGGGAGTGAGCGAGGGCGCGCGCGCGGGCACGAGCGTCCAGACAATCAAGGTGGTGGTGCGCGTCGAGGGGGGGCGCGTGTCACAGGCTTTCGTCGAGGAACACCGCCCCGGCATGGAGGCTTACGAGGCGCTCGCACTCCGTATCGCCCGTGGCCGCCGTTACGCCGCATCGTCCTCGGGCCAGGAGACGGTGCCGGTCAGTATCAACTCGCCCGATTGACGAACGGGAGGTCAGAACCATGTTGCTCCTCGCCAGTAGGATTCTGGAACACGCGTTGAACCACGAAGGTCGGCTCCACCTGCTGGAGAAGCTACAGGAGAGAGAATTCATCCCGCTGATACGCTCGGCGCGTCTGAGCTGTTTCGAGCAGGCGCTTGCCGACGCCTTTCAGGTCGAAGAGATGGAGCGGCTGATCGCCGCCTCGACCGACTCGGACGCGCAGACTCCTTACGTTCAGGGCGACATTTTCTGCTTCAGCGACCACGTCTTTTTCCTGCTGTTCGGTGGTCAGGGAGGCGTGGCGACGGGGATGCGCGCCGGCATCGTTTACGAGGCGCGCACCGCAGAGCCGATGCGTAAGCTCAACCATTTTTGTCAGGCAATAAGTCTCTCAATCGGGGAGGCGGGCGCGCGGGCGCAGGAAGATGAGGAGGCTGACGCGGAGGGCGGTACACAATTGGCCCACTGGCGACAGGACTGGCCTGCGGCTCAAGACGGGTTCATACGTTTCGTCGTCAAACAGGACCCGGACATCCTCTCGGCGGTCGCCTGCCGTGAGAATTCGCGGGAACGAGTGCGCGCCGCCAGGCTCTTGGAAGACAAGGAGACGCGTGCCTTCCTGCGCCGCGCCAAGGAAGCTTACGCAGAGGGCTACCCCGTGGGTGCGTCTGCGGGCGAAGCGGTGACGGGGCTGCCTGAATTCGCGGCGGATAAACTTTCGGAGGCCGGGCTGCTGCGGCGTGAGGTTCTTGTGAGTTGCCGTAAATCAGGCCACACGCTGTTCAGTCTGCCCTCTGCGGACGCCCTGGCGGTCGTGACGATCAGCCAGGCCAGGTGCAGCGAGTGCGGCACCGCGATAGCCGACGAGAAGGTGGAAGAAGTTTTTGCCCCGACCCAATTTTCTCACATCCTGTTGGAGGACGGGGCGTGGCTGGTCAACCGCCTGCACGCCCTCCTGCGCGAGCTGGGCATCTCGGAGAGCGAGATCGTCGTCGAGCCGCCGGCGGGCGACGGCGAGGCCCGCATGATGGCGCGCGTGTGCGACGAGTCGTTCCTCGTCGTGATGAGGGACGGGGATTTGACGCCGGCCTTCGCGCGCCGCGCGATAAATACGAAGATCGAAACAGACGCGCGGCACATGCTGATCGTCGCCACGGGAAAGATTCATAACGAGGGGCGCATGAGTCTGCTCGGGTTTGCGAACCGTATGGAGCGCGGCGGCAACGATTTTGAATTAATCATAGCCGACGGGGCGGAGGCGGCCGCGACGGAACTGCGCCGCGCCTTCGAGCGTGTCTCTCATCAGGCGCTCGCCGAACAGTTGTGCGAACTCGACGCGAGCCTGGGGCTGAGCGTCCCGCATCTCATCACGACCAGATTTCGGATGCTCGAAAACACGGAGATTCCTGCACCGCCCGCCCGCCTGCCCGCATCCCTGGATCACGACCAGGGGCTTGAGAACGCGGCCCGAGTCGTACCCGCCATTGATTTGAGCCTGCTTGAAAATGCCGAGCGCTGAGAGACAGGTAGCCGACGCGTTTCTAGCCGCAGAGCACCGAGCCGCCGTTGACGTTGAGGATTTCGCCTGTGATGTGCCTGGCCCAGTCGGAGGCGAGGAAGACGATTGAGAGCGCCACGTCGTCGGCCGAGGCGACGCGCCTGAGCGGGATGGCGTCCGTGACCTTTTGTCTGTAGGAGTCGTCGCCGAAGACCTCCGTGTTCATCTCTGTGTCCACCCAGCCGGGCGCGACCGAGTTGACGCGGATAACGGGCGCGAGTTCGGACGCAAGGGATTTGGTGAAACTGATCTGGCCGCCCTTCGAGGCGGCGTAGTTGGAGTAAAAAGCCTCGCCGCGCTGCCCGGCGGTCGAGCTGACGATGACGATTGAGCCCTGGCCCAGCCGCTTCATCACGGGGACCGCCGCGCGGCAGACCGTCCACGTCCCCTTGAGGTTCGCGCCGACGACGCGGTCCCACAGCTCTTCCGTCATCTCTTCGACCGCCGCGCCCTCCCACACGCCCGCGTTCGCCACGAGCAGATCAACGCGCCCGAAATGTTCGAGCGTTTCCGCGATGAGCGTTTCCGCCTCGCTCACGCTGCCCACGTCCGCGCGCAGGGCTATCGCCCTCACGCCGAACTCGCGCGCCAGCCGCGCGACCTCTTCCGCGGCCTCTTGGTTACGCGCGTAGTTGACGACCACGTCCGCTCCGGCCTCCGCCAGCCGAAGCGCGGTCGCGCGCCCTATCCCGCGCGACCCGCCCGTCACAATCGCCACACGCCCACGCAGCAACTCCGCCGGCAGCGCCGTCTTCTCTCTATAACTCTCGCTCACGTCCATCACTCCTACTCAACTTACTTCTCGATTCAACCCCTTTGCGTCTTTGCGCCTTTGCGTGAGTGGTTT
>DATFCB010000275.1:0-2996 GCA_035253525.1 Pyrinomonadaceae bacterium
TCAAGTCCATGTCGGTCGGCTGATCCAGCGATTGATCCAACAGATTTTTCAAAGGTGCTCCGCCCTGCTCCGCGAGCACGGCGCGCAAGGAGGCGAGCGTCAGCCCTTCTGGATTGCCCGACGCTTTTTGAATCGCGGCGCGAAGCTGTGTCATCAAGGCGTCCTGGCCCAGGGCGCGCTCGACCAGCCGCCAGAACATGGCCCCCTTGTTGCCCGTCGAGTTGTAATAGGTCGGGTCGAGCGCGGAGGCGCGCGCCAGCGGCCCGTCGCGCCTGGCGACCGTCGCGTAAGCCACGCGCTCGCGCGCACGCTCGGCGTCGGCCGCCTCGCGCCCGAACTGTTTTTCCAGAAAGAGCGTCGCCAGGTAACGCGTCAAGCCCTCGCGCAGCACGCCGCCGCCGTCGCCCCTGACCGGAGCGACGCCCCCGATCCAAAGGCGAGCGACCGACTCAGCTATCAAGAGCGCGCTCATGGCGTCAACCTTCGGGCGACGAAAGGCGGCCGCATCGAGCAGCAACGTCCCGCCTTCGCTGAAGCCCGCGCCACGACGCACGGCGACGAGGCGTACGGGAACGTCGGGCGCTGTGCCTAAAAGACCGGCGTAGTAGGAGCGCGCGGCCGCGGCGAGCGTGACCAATTCGTCCGCACGCTTGCGCATCTCCTCGCCCCCACCCTTCGGGATGAAGGCCGTCACGCCTCTGGCTTCGCCCGTGCCCTCGCTCGCGTCCCAACTCCCCGTCAGGAAGAAAGGCTGTGCGTTGAGCGTCTGTTCGAAACTGGACCCGCTCATCTTGCCGGAAGAGATGACGGTTTCGTTGTTCACGCCGTTAATCGTCAGGCGGACGGGCGCAGCGTCCGCGCCGCGCGGAGAGGCGGCCGTGCTGTGGACCGGAAACCAGAGCGAGAGCGGCTCGCTGGGCTGCGGGAGGAACTGGCTGCCCGCAGGCGAGAGGGCCGCGAAGCCGGTGTTGCCCGAGAGTGGCAGGCGGTAGTCGAGCGCGACGTTGACGCTCGCGCCCGGCGCGACCGCGCCCGGCAGCGTCAGCCTGACCAGTTGTAATTCGTTTCGTATGTCGCCGGCGCGGAAAGTCGCCGTGGCTTCGCCGACGCTCGCGGCTTTGACTTCGGCCTTCGGGCTGATTCGCAGAGTGAGGCTTGTGCCGGGGCCGCGCCCGACGTTTCGCACCGTCAGTTGCGCGCGCGCCGTCAGGGCTCGCTCGTTCGTGGGCAGGGTGGTCGTGATGTCGAACCTGGTGACCTGCCACGCGGCGGCCGGCTCGTCCTGAGCCGCGACGGGTAACGTGTAAATCAGAGAGATGAAAAGTAGAGTCAGGAAAGCGCGAACGATCTTCATAGGCTAAGAGATTACGCGACGACAGCAGTTTCACGCAAAGCCGCAAAGAAAAGTCCGCAAGGTCAAGAGGCGTTCAATCTCTTTGCGCGCTTCTTTGCGGCTTTGCGCCTTTGCGTGAGCTAATTCTTAAATTCAGTTTGCGACGGGCTCGCGCTTCACCAGCTCGTGTATCTCGCGCAGCATGTTGAGCAGCGCACCCATGCGCTTCAGGGGGAGCATGTTCGGGCCGTCGGACGGCGCGACTTCGGGGCGGTCGTGAACTTCCATGAAGACGGCGTCCACGCCGCACGCCACGCCCGCGCGCGCGAGCGGTTCGATGTACTGCGAGAGCCCGCCCGTCGCACTGCCCAGGCCACCGGGGAGTTGCAAAGAGTGCGTCACGTCGAAAACAACTGGCACACCGAACTCGCCCATGATCGGAAACGAGCGCATGTCCACCACCAGATTGTTGTAGCCGAAACTGACGCCGCGCTCGGTCAGCAGGAGTTTGCGTCCGCCCGCGGCGCGCGCTTTCTCGACGATGTTGCGCGCGTCCTGCGGTGCCAGGAATTGGCCCTTTTTGACGTTGACCGCGCGCCCGGTCTGCGCGGCCGCCGTAATCAGGTCCGTCTGCCGGCAGAGGAACGCAGGGATTTGCAGGATGTCCGCGACCTCGGCCACAGCCTCGACCTGCGACACGTCATGTATGTCCGTCACGACGGGGACGCCGACCTCTTCTTTGACGCGCCTGAGCACGTCCAGGCCAGCCTCAAGCCCGTGGCCGCGAAAGCTCTTGACGGACGAGCGATTGGCCTTGTCGAACGAAGACTTGTAGACGAAATCGAGCCCGGCGTCCTGAGCGCGCCGCTTGCACTCGCGCGCCATCATCAAGGCGTGCTCGTAGGATTCGATGACGCAAGGGCCGGCGATGACCGTCAGCCGGCCGTCCCCAAACGTCGCGTTGCCGACGCTGAATGATTCTCTTTCCACTTTTATCCTCAAGAGGGGCCGTGGGCCGGTCGCCGGTTTAAAGAGATGCTCTTACCGGCCTCTATCCCCCGGCCCCTAAAATGGAAACTTTTTCTTCAACTTGTCCCAGGCGCGCTTAATCGCCGAAGGCTGCTTCGCTTTGCGTGCCTGCGCGACCTTGCGCTGGTCACGGCCTCCGCCGCGCGCGGTCTGCCGCTCTGTGCCATTTTCGCCGTCTTCGGTCACGGCGGGCGACGGAGATTCGACGGGCGTGGCCGCCTCCACCTCGGGGGCGGCGGCCACGCTCCCAGACGTTTCCCTGATCTTGTTCGCCGTCGCGAACCAGTCTGACTGTAGCGGCGGCTTCGTCATCAACGCAACGCCCCCAACGACGAGCAGGAGCACGACGGCCGAGCCTATCAGGAGCCACGCCGTGCGCGACCGCGCGGGCTTACCATTCGGCAGCTTCTTGCCGAAGAAAATCCTCATCCGCGCGATGGCGGGCGCTCGCTTCGTCGCGCCGTTCGCGGCGGCTGAAGTGTCCGGGGCGACCACGGCGGGGCGCGACGAATTACCGTCGCCGCCCGGCTTAAACTGTTCCGCGACGGCTGCGGTGTGCGCGACCAGGTCGGGCGATGTGACGCGCGAGGCCGCAGCGCGACTCTGGCGCAGGCGCTCTATGTCTATCACGAGG
>DATFCB010000276.1:0-2574 GCA_035253525.1 Pyrinomonadaceae bacterium
GGGGCCGGGGGCCAGGGGACGGGGGCCGGTGACAACGCGCAATGGGTCAACGCCGTCGCGCGCGACCTGCAACAGAACGCGGGTCGCAGCATTGTCATCGCGGGCGACGAGCAGCCCGCTTCGGTTCACGCGCTCGCGCACGCGATGAACGAGGCGCTCGGCAACGTCGGCAAAACCGTCTTCTATACGGAGCCGATTGAAGCGCGCCCCGAAGACCACACGGCCTCCTTGCGCGATTTAGTCAACGACATTGACGGCGGGCGCGTTCAAATACTGATCATCCTCGGCGGCAACCCCGTTTACACGACGCCTGCCGACTTGAAGCTGGACTTCGAGCGACTGAAAAAAGTAAACCTGCGCGTACACCTGAGTCTTTACAAGGACGAGACTTCGGAATTGTGCCACTGGCACGTGCCCGAGGCGCACTACCTCGAAGCGTGGAGCGACGCGCGTAGTTACGACGGCACGGTCTCCATTATCCAACCGTTAATCGCCCCGCTCTACGGCGGACGCAGCGCGCACGAACTTCTGGCCGTCTTCTCCGACGAGTCCGACCGCAGCGGCTACAACATCGTCCGCGACTTCTGGTTCGGACAGATGGGGGCCGGACAAAATCAAGGGCAGGCAGCGAGTCAGGCTCAACCGGCCGCAGGCGGCAATCAGGCGCTCAACTTTGCCAACAAGCCTCTCCTGACTGCGCCGATAACTTCCGCGACGACCGACGCGGAATTGGCCTGGCGCAAGGCGCTGCACGACGGCTTCATCCCGAACACGGCAGCGCGGCCGCGCGACGGTCTATCCGTTCGCGCTCCGGGCGAGGGCGGCGCAACTGCACCGGCCCCCGGCCCCCAGCCCGCGGCCGCCGGTTTCGAGATTGTCTTCCGCACAGACCCTTCGATTTACGACGGGCGCTTTGCCAACAACGGCTGGCTTCAGGAATTGCCGAAGCCCGTCAACAAGCTGACGTGGGACAACGCCGCGCTTCTCAGCCCCGCGACCGCCCGCCAGTTGGGCGTCACACAAAAAATTGGCACACACGGCGGCGACGTTCACGTTGACACCGTCACCATAGAGTATGGCGGACGCGCGGTCGTCGCGCCCATCTGGATTACGCCGGGCCAGCCCGATGGCGTCGTCACGGTCCACCTCGGCTACGGCCGCACGCGCGCCGGACGCGCGGGCACTAAACTCGGTTTTGACGCCTACGCGATTCGCACCGCCGACTCGCCCTGGTCAGGCGGCGGGGTCAAAGTCACGAAGACTGGCGAGCAGCACTCGCTCGCCGTCACGCAGCTTCATCACATGATGGAGAACCGCAACCCCGTGCGCGAGCAGACGCTCGCCGAATACCTGCACCAGCCGGAGCAGGCGAAAGAGAGCGACGAGCATGGCGAGCCGCATCACCAGCCCGGCTACGACGAGTCCATGTATCCGAAGTGGAACTACCAGCAGAGGGACTACGCCTGGGGCATGGCGATTGACGTTAGCTCGTGCGTCGGCTGCAACGCCTGCGTCGTCGCGTGCCAGTCCGAGAACAACATTCCCATCGTCGGCAAGGAGCAGGTGCAACGCAGCCGCGAGATGCACTGGCTACGCATTGACAGCTACTTCGGGGGCCACGACGAGAACAACCCCGAAGGCCCGTTCTTCCAGCCCGTCCCCTGTATGCACTGCGAGCAGGCTCCGTGCGAGCCCGTCTGCCCTGTTCACGCCACGGTCCACAGCGCCGAGGGCTTGAACGACATGGTCTACAACCGCTGCGTCGGGACGCGCTACTGCTCGAACAACTGCCCCTACAAGGTCCGCCACTTCAACTTCCTGCTCTACCAGGATTGGACGACGCCGACTTATCAACTGATGCGCAACCCTGAAGTGTCCGTCCGCAGCCGCGGCGTGATGGAGAAGTGTACCTACTGCGTGCAGCGCATACAGTGGGGCAAGATCGAGGCCGAGAAGGAGGGGCGCAAGGTGGTGGACGGCGAGATCGTCACGGCCTGCCAGGCTGTGTGCCCGACCGAGGCGATCATCTTCGGCAACATCAACGACCCGAACAGCCGCGTCTCGAAACTGAAAGCTTCGGAGCGCAACTACTCGCTGCTGGCGGAACTCAACACGCTGCCGCGCACGACCTACTTGTCGGCAATGAAGAACCCGAACGAAGAAATCAAGAAGGCTTGAGAGACGCTATGCCACCAGAAGTGGATCAACCACACGACGACGTTCGCATACACAAGACCGAGACCGCGCCGCTCATCGAGCCGGGCCACGATTTTGCGTCCGTAACGGACAAGATCAGTTCCCTGGTCTTGAAGCGCAAGACGCCGATCTGGTGGTTCATAGGCTTCGCCATCGCCTTCTCGATCACGATGATCCTGATGCTGACGATCACGAACCTCGTCTTCACGGGCATCGGCATCTGGGGCAACAACGTCCCCGTCGGCTGGGCTTTCGACATCATCAACTTCGTCTGGTGGATCGGCATCGGTCACGCCGGCACACTGATTTCCGCCATCCTGCTGCTGCTCCGCCAGGAGTGGCGGAACTCGATCAACCGCTTCGCGGAGGCGATGACGA
>DATFCB010000277.1:0-2864 GCA_035253525.1 Pyrinomonadaceae bacterium
TCACTTCATCCCTCATCCCTCCGCCCTCATCCCTTCGCCAAGCGCTGGATCGTGCGTGAGCAGGAGACCGAAGGTGCTGCCAGGCTGGCGCGCGTCCTCGGCGTCTCCGAAATCCTGGCCCGGCTGCTCGTCGCGCGCGGCCACGCCGAAGAGGAATCCGCACGGAAGTTTCTGCGTCCTTCGCACGACCAACTGCACGACCCCAGCTTGATGCTCGGCATGTCCGAAGCCGTCCGGCGCATCCTCAAAGCCATAGACGCGGGCGAGAAAATTCTGGTTTACGGCGACTACGACGTGGACGGGACGACCGGCACTGTCGTTCTCCGCCGCGCCCTGAATCTGCTCGGCGCGCGCACGGGCTTTCATGTCCCGCACCGCTTCACGGAAGGGTACGGCATACAGCAGGCCGCGCTCGAACAGGCGCTTGCGGACGGCTACTCGCTCGTCATCAGCGTTGACTGCGGCATACGCGCGCACGAGCCGCTTCATTGGGCGCGCGCGAACAACCTGGATGTCATCGTCACAGACCACCACCTGCCGGACGACACTGAAGGCTCGCCGCCCGCTTTCTGCGTCTTGAACCCCAACCAGCGCGGTTGCGATTACCCGGACAAGAACCTGGCGGGCGTCGGCGTCGCCTTCAAACTGGCCCACGCTCTCTTCCGCGAGCGCGGGCGCGAGTCGCAGATCGCGGGCTTCCTCAAGGTCGTCGCAATTGGCACAGTCGCGGATGTCGCGCCGCTCGTTGGTGAGAACCGCTCGATAGTCGCGCTCGGCTTGCGAGATTTACCGAAGGCCACAAACCTCGGCCTGCGCGCCCTGATGGAAGTCGCGGGGTGCGCGGACTCTGCGCGCGGGCTCTCGGCTTATGATGTGGGTTTTCGGCTCGGCCCGCGCATCAACGCCGCCGGGCGCATGGACGCGGCGCGCGCCGTCGTGGAGCTTTTCGAGACGAACGACCACGCGGAGGCGCGCAGGCTCGCCGAGCACCTGGACGCGCGCAACCGCGAGCGCCAGACCGTGCAGCAGGAGATCGTCCGCCGCGCGCTCGTCGAGCTTGAGTCAACTGATGTTTCATCAAGCACGCACGTCGCCGTCATCGCCGGGGACAATTGGCACAGGGGCGTGATAGGCATCGCCGCCGCGAAGATCGCGGAGAGAATCAACCGCCCGTGCATAGTCATCTCGCTCGAAGGCGACGATGGTCACGGCTCGGCCCGCAGCATAGAGGCTTATCATCTCCTGAACGGTCTGACGGAGTGCGCGGACCTCTTCGACAAGTTCGGCGGCCACTCGCACGCCGCTGGCTTGAGTATCACGCGCGCGCGCATCCCTGAGCTGCGCCGCCGCCTGAACGAGCACGCCGCGTCTAACCTGACCGAAATGGACCTCGTGCCCGCCGTCAGCATTGACATGGAGCTGCCGGCGGAAGCCGTCACGCTCGGGCTCGCCGAAGAGTTGCGTCAGCTAGAGCCGTTCGGCGCGGCCAACCCGCGCCCCGTCTTCGTGACACGGCACCTGCGCGTCCTGAACGAGCCGCGCGTGATGAAAGAGAAGCACTTGAAATTCCGCGTCTCGGGCACGCACACGCGCCCCGTCGAGGCCGTCTGGTGGGGCGGCGTCGAAGAACTCGGCGGGCGAACGCTTCACACCGGAACCCGCATCGAACTCGCCTACACCGTCGAGCCCAACACCTGGCAGGGCGAAACGCGTTTGCAATTGGTAGTGAAAGACGTGAAGATAAGTGATAAGTGATAAGTGATAAGTGATAAGTAAAAGAAGAACGGTCTTAACTTATCACTTATCACTTATTACTTATCACTGTTTTTAAGATGCAGGAAGTCAGGCGGAAAAAAACTATAGATGTGAGGTGGCGCGCGCGGCTGCCTGTGGTGGCGCGCGTGCTGGCGCTCGCGGCGCTGGTCGGGGGGCTGGTTTACGTCGGCATCTCGTATTACCGCAACCGGAACAACGAGCCGTTTCGCATGCGCGGGGAAGCGCCGGAGCTGTCGAAACAGGTGACGAGCGTCATAGAGGGTTACGAGCGGCGCGTGATGGACGGCGAGCGCGTTAAACTCTTCGTGCGCGCCGCGCGCGACATCACTTTCTCGGACAACCACCACGAGCTTGAAGAGGTTCACCTGGAAGTCTACCCGGAGACGGGCGACAAACCGGACCAGATTTCCGCGAACCGCGCCATCTATTTGCCGGACGAGCGAGACTCTACGAAGGCGCGCGTCTGGTTCGCGGGCGATGTGCGCATGGAGACGCGCGACGCGTTGAAGGCCGCGACCGAGAAGATCGCCTTCGACCAGGGGACGGAAATCGCCGAAACGGATGCGCCCATCACCTTCGAGCGCGAGAACGTCTCGGGCAGCGCGACCGGAGCGGTCGTTAACGCCAAGCACAAGACGCTGGATTTACATAAGAACGTCGAGATTACTGTTACGCCGGACGCGCGGCTGGCACACAATGCAAAGAACGCGGCGCGTTCGCGCCCCATTACGATTCGCGCCGGGCGCGCTGCGTTCGACCAGTTGCGCATGCACTTGAGTTTCACAGGCGGCGCGACCGCCGAGCAGG
Organism: Pyrinomonadaceae bacterium; assembly: GCA_035253525.1. Lineage (GTDB taxonomy): Bacteria > Acidobacteriota > Blastocatellia > Pyrinomonadales > Pyrinomonadaceae > QHXM01. The sequence goes on from DATFCB010000277.1 coordinate 2,584, forward strand.
AGCGCGACGTGATGAGCGGCGAGCAGCTTTCAGCCACGCTCAGCGCCCAGAAACGTGTCCAGAAGTTAGAGGCGCGCGGCGATTCATATCTGCGCTCCATGAACGAGAGTGGGGGCGCGGAAGTCCATGCCGCCGACATGGACTTCTTCTTCGACGCGGACCAGCGTCTCGTCAAGGCCGCGGCCTCGCGCGACGTGCGTGCGCGCAGCCTTGACGCCGATTCACAGATGGAGATTACGGGCGCGACCTCCCTCGAAGTTAATTTCGCGTCGCAGAACGAG
>DATFCB010000278.1:0-9779 GCA_035253525.1 Pyrinomonadaceae bacterium
AGGGCCAGCCCGCCGTCCGCGTTGACGGTGTGTTCCGGCCTGTAGACGCGCGTCGCCGAGACTATCTGGCGGAACTCCTCGTCCTTCGCTCCCCTGTGCCATTTCCGCAGCGCCGGGAAAGATTCCGTCGGGTCTCCCGCGCCGGGATTCAGATAGAGCGGCGTGTAGAAGATGAGCTTGCTTCCGATGAGGCGGCTCGCGTAGTTGCGCGAGGAGTAATAGTCGTTGGAGCGCAGGTGATAGGTCGAGCGGTAGCGCAGGCGGCCCGCGTCGTCCAGGTGGAAGAGGCCGATTTCCGTGCCGCCGCGTTCGTAACTGTAGCCTATGACGGCGACGGTGTTGTCGGCCACCAGCATCTCGTCGTACCAGGTGTCTTCCGGGTTGATGTCCGGGCCGAAAGCGTCTGCCGTCGAGATGGGCTTGAGCGCGTCGTCGCCGACGGCGACCGTAAACAGCCGGCCGCGGCGCAAGACCACCAGGTGTTTGCCGTGCAGCTTGACGATGCCGCCCTCGTCAACGCCCGCATGCTGCACGTTCGTCACGGACTCGTCGTCCTCGCCGTCGGCGGGTTCCCCCGCTTTCGCGGCAGGGGACGCCTGCGCCTGCGGGCCCGTATTTGTCCCGAGCGGGATCGTGGACTTCGCCACCTCCGCGCGCCGCCTGGCTTCCCGCTGCTGCTTTTCGGCCAGCTCGCGGAAATAGTCTTTCAACTCCTTCTCCGAGCGGAACGGGCGCAGTGTCTTCTTGGCTTTCGTGTCTGTGGAACTCGCGCGGCTCGCGCCGCCGGTCGCGTTGGCCGGCGCGCTGGCACAACCCGCGATGGCCGCGATGACGAGCGTGGTCGAGACGGCGAGGAAGAGAATGATGCTGGTCTTGGTTTTCACAGGCTTCGCCTCCCTTGGCTGACAGTAATTCGGGTCACTGGCACATGGAACGGCGGCGCGGCCGGAAAATTGCGCGTCTTAGCGCCTACGGCATCCACGGCGCAAGATTAATTCCTCGGGCAAAGACGCCGAGGCGCTAAAATTGTTCCACTTCGCGCGGGTTCCATGTGGCTTCATGGTTCGTTCCTTAAATGACAAAACGGCCTGTTTACGGCATAATTAACCTTTGCTTATGTCGCCTCAACGCGGGCCGACCGCTGGGCGCGCGCGGCTGGGAAAAGCATCATTTACGTTTAAGAAAATCGCTTATGACTCAAGTATCGGAACAGAGTGTGCTCGACGCCTTGCGGCAGGTCAGAGACCCGGATTTGCACAAGGACATCGTGACGCTCGGCTTCATCAAGGATTTGCGGATTGAGGGCGGCGCGGTCTCCTTCCGCATCGTGCTGACCACACCGGCCTGCCCCGTCAAAGAGCAGATGGAGGCGGCGGCCCGTGACGTGGTCGGCTCGCTCGCGGGCGTCACTTCGGTCAGCGTTACGATGGACGCCGAAGTGCCGAAGGGGCGTGGGCTGGGAGACAAGGTGACGATGCCGGGCGTGCGCAACATCGTCGCCGTCTCGTCGGGCAAGGGCGGCGTCGGCAAGTCCACGGTCGCCGTCAATCTGGCCGTCTCGCTCGCCTTGGACGGCGCGCGCGTCGGCCTGATGGACATGGACGTTTATGGCCCAAACGTGCCGCTGATGCTCGGCGCGAGCCAGGCCAAGCCCGAAGTCGAAGACGGCCGCCTGCTCCCCATCGAAGCCTACGGCGTGCGGCTGATGTCCATGGCTATCTTGCAGCCAGGCGACAAGCCCATGATCGTGCGTGGGCCAATTCTGCACGGGCTGGTCAAGCAGTTTTTGACGGACGTGAAGTGGGGCGAGCTGGATTATTTAATCGTTGACATGCCACCCGGAACCGGCGACGTGCAACTAAGCCTGGCACAGTTAGTGCCGGTCCAGGGGGCCGTGCTGGTGACGACGCCGCAGGAGGTCGCAGTGATGGACGTGCGGCGCGCGCTGCGGATGTTCGAGACGGTGGCCGTGCCCGTGCTCGGCGTCGTCGAGAACATGAGTTATTTCGTCGCGCCGGACACCGGGGTGCGCTACAATATCTTCGGCGAGGGCGGAGGCCAAAAATTGGCCGAGCAGTACGGCGTCCCGTTCCTGGGCGCAATCCCCCTGGGGTTGGACGTGCGCGAGGGCGGAGACAAGGGCGTGCCCGTCGTCGTCAGCCAGCCGGAGTCGCCGCAGGCGGTGGCCTTCCGCAAGGTGGCGGAAGAGGTGGCGCGGCAGGTTTCGATAGAGGCGATGAAACCGGAGCTTGTCGTTTTGGGCAAAGCTCGATAATGCAATTATAGAAGTGGTCAGTGGTCAGTGGTCGGTGGTCAGTTAAAAGCAAAACTGATTTCACTGACCACTGACCACCGACCACTGACCACTGATTAGTAAGGAGAATACAAATGTCTGCAACAACTGCTCCGACGATGACGTTGAACGTCTCGGAACCGGCGGCAACCGAGATCAAGAAATTCATGGCTGGCGAAGAGGGCTTGCCCGAGACAGCGGGCCTGCGCGTGCGGGTCGTCCCCGGCGGCTGCTCCGGCTTCCAGTACAGCCTGAACATCGAAGAGGATTCGCGTCAGGGCGATTACGTTCTGGACGACAAGGGCGTGCGCCTCTTCGTGGATATGTTCAGCGCGCAGTACCTGAACGGCGTCGAGATTGACTACGTCTCAGGCGTGATGGGCTCGGGCTTCACGTTCAAGAACCCGAACGCGACGGGCGGCTGCGGCTGCGGCTCCTCGTTCACGGCGTAAATTTTTTCAACCCGATTGGCGGCGCGGTACGCGCGGGCTTTGGGCACGGCGGAAGTTTCTCTCAAAGGCGGGAGGCTCCTTCGAGTGCAACGCCTTCGCGCACCGCGCCGCTCCTTTTTTTATGGCCCAGTTGATCGAGTTCAGACAAGCGGAGTCAACCGAACAGGTGAAGCGGGCGCGCGAGTTGTTTTTAGAGTACGCGGGCTGGCTGGGCTTCAGTCTGTGCTTCCAGAATTTCGACAAGGAGCTGGCGGAGTTGCCGGGCGCGTACGCGCCGCCGAGGGGGCGTCTGCTGCTGGCTATGCAAGGCGCTGAGACGGCGGGCTGCGTGGCCTTGCGCCCGATTCTTGAGGGTGCGTGCGAGATGAAGCGCCTCTACGTGCGGCCCTCGTTTCGCGGGCAGGGCCTGGGCCGCGCGCTCGCCGTCAAGATAATTGAAGAGGCGCGCGCCCTCGGCTATGAGCGTCTGCTCCTGGACACGGTGCCTGACAAAATGGCGGGCGCGATTAAAGTTTATCGCTCGCTCGGGTTCAAAGAGATCGGGCCTTATTATCAAACCCCGGACAAGGGTTTTCTGTTCATGGAGCTGGCGCTCTAGGCGCGCGGCGATACTTTTGTGACTTGCGGCGGCGGGCGCACCTGTGCCAAAGTTTGTCCCGCATTCATTAAACAAAACAATTCGGGAGCGTGAATGATGGCGAGGATCGAGGCTGAGACGGCGACAGGACTACAGGCTTTCGACGCGGAGCAGGGGCGCAAGCTCGTGCTCTCGATAGAGGACGCAGGCGTGGACATCCTGCACCGTTGCGGCGGCAACGCCAAGTGCACGACCTGCCGCGTGGAGATACTCGCGGGCGACCCAGGCGAGATTAGAGACGCCGAGCGCAACCGGCTGGCGATGGAGACGGGGCTGGCGGAAAACGTACGCCTCTCCTGCCAGGTGCGCGTGATAGACGACCTCAAGGTGCGCGTCATCAACCAGGCGAGCGTCCGCGGCATCCCCGCGGGACCAAGGCCGACGGAAGAGTGATAAGTGATGAGTGATGAGTGATGAGTAAAAACCGTCCTTCTTTTACTTATCACTTATCACTTGTCACTTATCACCGCTTTTAGTAATCTTCGCCCGAGTATTGCATGACAGTTCGGTGGCTTTAGTAATCCGAGACGGCCCGCGTGCGCTTCGTTTCGGTGTCTTGTCCTGCGTTCGCGGCGCGCTTTCGCCGTAGCTGCGAGGCGCGTATCAGTCCACGTCAATAAAAAGTTTCGGAGGGATTATGTTGATTGAATCGCTCGCTCATCTCCCGTCAAGCCTGGCGATGCTTCAGGACGTTTTCCACGCGCCGAACTCAGAAGCGCTCGCGAGAATCTTCCTGCGCTGGAGCCACTTCGTCGCGGGCATCACCTGGATCGGGATTCTCTACTTCTTCAACCTCGTCAACGTCAACTTCATGAAGGCGCTCGACGCGCCGACCAAGGGCAAGGTGATTCCCGAGCTGATGCCGCGCGCGCTCTGGTTCTTTCGCTGGGGCGCGGTCGTCACGGTCCTCGTCGGGTTGACCTACTATGCGATGTACATCCTCAGCCCGGACACAGCCAACGCCAACAACCCCGGCCTCGGCGGGATGAACGTCAACGTCTGGCTCGTCCTCATCGTCTGGCTGTTGTTCCCGGTCGTCACCTTCGCCATAGAGTTTTTCATCATCCAGAAGTCCGGGATTAACGACGGGCGCGTGCTCGCGGTCATTATCGCCGTGCTGGTGATCGCGATGTCAGCCGGCATCGTCTGGTGGCTGACCTCGCAGTTCACTGCGGCGAACGGCGAGAATTGGGCGAGCAACAAAGCCTACTCGATAGGCATCGGCGGCGCGCTCGGCGTCATCATGCTCTTGAACGTCTGGGGCATCATCTGGCCCGCGCAGAAGCGAATCATCGCGTGGACGAAAGACAATGCGCAGAACGGCACGCCGATTCCGCCCGAGTCGGCCGCGCTCGGGCGCAAAGGGTTCCTCGCCTCGCGCGCCAACGCCTGGCTGAGCTTGCCCATGCTCTTCTTCATGGGCACGTCGCACGGCGATTACATTATGTTCGGGAAATAGCGACTGACCCTGAAAAGGGGTCGCGGAAAATAGCCGGGGGCAGGCGGACGCGAGTTTGCGCCGCCCCCGGCTATTTGTTTATCCACGTCTTCTGCTTTTGCATTTCATCACGATAAAGATTTATCCTCTTAATGATTCGCCATAATCGAACGTTAGGAATGGAGCGAAACGCACTTCCGTTTCGTCAATTGCGCTTTCGGCTTTTACGCCGGGCGGAAGCGTGGGCACTTATTTTAAGGAGGTTACAGTTATGGGATTCAACAGTTCGTACACGGCCAAACAGTTCAATCTCTCCGGGCTGAACGGCATCTCGGACCAAACGCTTGAGATGCACTTCAAGCTCTACGAGGGCTACGTCAAGGAAACCAACAAGCTGACCGAGAAGATTTCCGAGTTTCTCAAGGACGGGCGCGTGGATCAGGAAGAGATGCCCGCCTATTCGGAACTGACCCGCAGGCTCGGCTTTGAATACAACGGCATGGTCCTGCACGAATACTACTTCGGCAACATGAAGAAGGATGGCACGGGCGACCCCGACAAATCTTCCAACTTCCTGAAGGCGGCCGAGACTTCCTTCGGCTCTTACGACATCTGGAAGGCGGACTTCGTCTCTGTGGGCAAGATGAGGGGCGTGGGCTGGGCCATCTGTTACGAGAACCCGGCCAACGGCCGCCTCTCGAACCACTGGATCACACTGCACGAAGTCGGCAACGTCTCGGGCTTCAACCCCGTGCTGGTGATGGATGTCTGGGAGCACGCTTTCCTTCTGGACTACAAGCCTGCGGAGCGACCCAAGTACATCGAGGCGTTCTTCTCCAACATTGACTGGGTCGCCTGCGAGGGGCGGCTGACGGCCGCGCAACAAGGCAGCGGGCAGCAGGCAGCAGGCAGTGGGCAGTGAAAGCAGTTTGTCTTACACTGACCACTGACCACTGACCACTGACCACTTTTCTCAAGGAGAAACTTATGAGACGGACTCTGCTTTCGGTGGCGGTTCTGGCGTTGGCGGCCCTTTTGTTCGCGGCCTGCGCGTCCGAAGATAACGCCAACAGGAACACGACGACGACGACGAACGTGACGCCGCCCGGCGCGACGCCCACGACGCCCGCGCAGCAATCGCTCAGCGCGGTCGAGCGCCCGCAGAAGATTAAAGACCAGATGGCGCAACGCGGCGAGCAGGACCAGGCTTCGCCCACCCTGCGCTTCGTCGAGCCGCGCGAGGGCGCGACCCTTTCGGGGTCAACCGTCAGCGTCAAGCTCGCGCTCAGCGGAGACTTGAAAGGCTACAAGCCCGGCAAGGACCCCGCCACCGGGATGGGCAATCACATACACGTCATCCTGGATAACCAGCCCTACGAGGCTTACTACAGCCTCGACCAGCCCTTCGAGTTGCGCAACGTCACCGAAGGCAAGCACACCATACGCGTCTTCCCCTCGCGCCCCTGGCACGAGAGCTTCAAGAACGCGGGCGCGTTCCAGATGGTGACGTTCACGGTCAAGGGCGGCGGTGATGCCTCGAAGCCGACGACGACCAACACGGGCCAGGTGATGGCGGACAAAAAGGGCAGCGCGGAACCGGCTAAGATGGACACGCCCGCGCCCGCGAACGCGAATGCGAACACGGCCGCGCCGCGCGAGGGCAAGGACGTGGCCGCGAGCACAGCGAGCGACGTTGACGCGAAGAAGCCTCTGCTGACCTACAGCCGCCCGAAAGGCGAGTACAAGGGCGCGGACGCGGAGGCCATCATGATTGACTTCTGGCTCTCGAACGGGAAGCTCCAGGGCGACGGCGGCGAGTACCGCGTGCGCTATTCCGTGGACGGGGGCGAGGCGAAGTTCCTGGACAAGTGGGAGCCCATCTGGCTCAAGGGCTGGACGGCAGGCAAGCACACCGTCAAGCTCGACCTCGTTGACAAGTCCGGCAACGTGGTCGCCAACGGCGACTACAACTCGACCTCGCGCGAGATCACGGTCGCGCCCTAGTAGTCGTCAGACCGTCAGCAGTCTGAAGAAAAACATCTCACGCTGGAGGCGCAAAGGCGCGAAGAAAACAGTTAGGCTTTTCTTCGCGCCTCCAGCGTGAGATTTCCTCTGGGCCACACTCAATCGCAAGTGGCTATCAGCTCCGGCTTCTTCAAAAGCTCGGCGGGTTCTCTTCCTCCACGAATTCTTCTATCTCTTCCCTGGGAGGGTACGGGTCCGGGAGCGGCGCTCCCTTCGGGACGATCCACGTTTCGATAGACCCTCCGGGGTATTGCTCCGTCTCCAACGCGACCGTGACGATGAGGCGCGTCTGGTCAATCTGGTAGTTCGTGACCAGTTCGCTCTTCCACCTTTCGATCAGCCGCATGAAGTCTTCCGCAGACGGTTCTTTGGGTCTGTCCAACGCGGGCTCTGCGGGCGGCCCGGTCGAGATGCGTAGGATGAGACACGCGCTGAGCTGGTCGTCCGCGCGCAGCACGTCCGCGAATCCCTCAAGGGCAGTTTTCTCTTGAGCGGCGTTGCCCAAGTAATACGAGTTGAAGTTGCTCAGTCGCACGGCCTTCTCCGGCCTGCGCTCCGCGCCAGCCTCTCTGGCAGGCGGGGGCGCGCCCTCCGGCAGAATCCATAATTCTATTTTGGAGGTCGAGTATTCGCCCAGCTTTTCGTACCCGGCGAAGATTATCTTGACCCGGTCGGCCGCCACGCCATGACCACTGATTTGACCGGCGACATCTTTGGCGCTCCTGCGCCATGCACCGGGGGGCGCGGCCGGCGAGTCGCGGGCGACGACGTAGGCCAGCTTTTTAGGCTGTTGTCGCAGGGAATCCGTGAAGCCGGCGACGATAGGGCCGTCCACCGACGGGCCTTCGCTTTCGTACGGGCCGTCGTAAGTTTCAAACTCGGCGAACTTGCCCGTGAAGCTGGCCGAGTCGTTCTCGTACTCTTTGAGATCGGGCGGCCGCACGCCTTGAGGGGCAATCCACAACTCGGTCTTTAGCTCAGTCAAATTCTGGTAGCGCCCGCCATAGACTGTTTTGAACCGTCCCTTGAAAATGCCCCGCGAGTTGACCAGATAATCCTGAAGTATGCGCAGGTAGGTCTTGCCGCTCCCTGGATTGTTGCCCTCCGGGCCATAAGTGACGATGTATCCTTCCAGGTCCGCCTTCCCCTGCAACGCGATGGCGTAGTTGTCCAGCCGCGCGCTGAGATCGCACCAGCGAAGGTCCTGGAACTCGTCGAACTTAGTCGCAACGCTGAGCGGCTCGCCCTCTTGAGCTAATCCTCTCGGGGTGAGTGCAAGAATCAACACGAGACAGGCGCTCGCAGCGAGCAGTCGTTTTATGTGTGGGTGGCGCATCATGGTTACGGCTTCCTTGCTACCGAATTTTTCTTTGGCCTGGTCGGGAGAGATTGTATATTGTTTCCACGGGCCCGGACAATAAAGTTTCCCCTTCCGCCGCCCGGTCGCCGGAGACTCGTCCCACACACGCTCAAGATGTCCGCGATGCAAATACCGAAAAAAGTCCGCGCTCTCTTACCGGCACTCTTTGCCTTTATCTGCCTCGCGCCCGTCGCGCCCGCGCAGTCTACTACTCAAAAGACGACGACGACGCGGGAGCCGTTTGGCTCAAGCCTCAGACGGCCCGCGCAAGAGCGTTTGCCCAAGTCGTCCGCCCCGGAGTCGAAAGAGGAAGATTCCCTTCGGCCGGAAGAGACGATCAAGGTGGACACGCTGCTGGTCAGCCTCGACGTGGTGGTCACGGACGAGAAGGAGACGCGCTTCATCGCGGGCCTCAAGCCGGAAGATTTCGTCATCGTCGAGGACGACGTGCCGCAAAAGCTCGCAACGCTGACGCTCGGAGACGACGCCGCACGCCTGCCGCGTTCGATAGTCCTCGTCTTCGATTGGAGCGGCAGCCAGATTCCTTACCTTGAGGCGAGCGTCCGCGCGGCGAAGACGCTCGTTGACCAACTGGCCCAGACAGACCAGATGGCAATCGTCACCGACAGCGTCTCACTCATCACGGATTTCACGAACGACAAGAAGCGTCTGAAGTCTTCGCTCGACGCGCTGCTCAAGCAGGCGCGCAACGGCTGGAAGGGGCGGAGCAAGCAGTTCAGCGCGCTCTTAGCCACCCTGCGCGAGTTGATTGACGCCGAGACGCGACGCCCCATCGTCATCTTCCAGACCGACGGCGACGAGTTGCATAGCCTGCAAGACCCGCCGGGCGAGCGCAGCACGTTACCGGGCGTTTACTACATGTCGGACGTGTTCAAAGAGGTCGAGCGGTCGCGCGCGAAAATCTACGCGGTCATCCCTGGCGAGCGCCTGTTTGGGATTACTGAAGAACAGTTGAGCGCGCGGCGCGGGCGCGTGATGGCGAGGCTCGTCGAAAGCTGGTACGACTTTAACCCGCGTGCCGAGCGGCCGAAGCAGATGCCGCAGGTCCCGGACAACGTCGCCCTGCTATATCTCGGCAAATACGCGCAGGGCCAGGAGGCGGCCGCGCGCGCGGCAGAGTTGTCGGGCGGTTGGGCCGAATTCCTGGACGCACCCGAGCGCGCCGAGCCGATCTACAAACGCATCCTCGCGGACATCAACAGCCATTACATCCTCGGCTATTACCCCATGAACAAGGAGCGCGACGGCCGCCTGCGCAAAGTCCGCGTCGAGGTCCGCAACCACCCCGAATACAAAGTCCACGGCCGGCGCAGCTACTACGCCACACGATGATGAAAGGGAAGCTCTTGAGCGTTCGGATCGACTGAGTTTTTGTAATCAAATCGTCATCACGCTCGATTGCGGTCAAGGTTCAATAAGTTGTTAAGCAGCGCCCCTGGTCGGACGGATTCACTTCGCCGGAGCCTCGGGTATTTCCTGGTGAAATGCTATTAACCATTTGCCGCCGCGCTTGACGTAGATTGTCGAAGCCCACAACGGGCCGGCCTCCGGCT
>DATFCB010000279.1:0-2434 GCA_035253525.1 Pyrinomonadaceae bacterium
TTCGAGAAGCTGTTTGAGATACTTCGTGCCGCCCATGATGTTCTGGGCCGGGTCGAAGGCGTTGCGCACGCCGAAGTGCGCCGCCGTCCCAGGCATCAACTGCATCAGGCCGCGCGCGCCCTTCGGGCTGACGACCCGCGACTTGAAGTGAGACTCCTGCTCCATCACGCAGAAGATGAGATAAGGGTCAACGCCGTGGCGCTCGCCGTTCTCGCGTATCAGCGCGTCGAGCTTCGCGTCACCGGTCGTCCACCCGCGCTCAATCCACGCGCCGGAAGAATCGCTGGGGCTTGACGCCACTGGCTCGCGCTCGATGCGCTCGATGCGCGAGCGCTCGACGTAGATGGTCAGCGGCCCGTGCGTGTACCAGACGCCGTCTTCAGTTTCTTTCACAGAATCCGCCTCGACGCGCGCGCCGCCGACCAGGAAAATCCAGACCGGCCGACGGGCCGTGCTGCGCTCGCCGTCGCCCACTTCCACGACGCGGCCCAACGTCCTGCCGCCAGCGGCTTCCGTCTGACGTACAGCTTCGGCCGCGCGTGCCGACGCGCCCCCGTCAGGCTCGGCAACGCGCGCGCCGCTTCCCTTCCTGAACAAGACGCCCTGAACATTTACCCACTCGCCCTCGGCCTCCGCCCCGTCCGAAGCGCTCGCGGGTTTGTCTTCCGGATTACGCGCCAGGAGTTCCGGCGACGGGAGCGGGATTAAAATTTCTGTGCCAGCGCGCAGCGGCGCGGCGGCGGCCGCCGGGTTCATCGCCGCCAGGTCTTCGGGCGTCACGCCGAAGCGGTCGCCGAGCAGGCTCAATGTGTCTCCCGCGCGCGAGCGGATTTTGATGAGACGGCGGTTGGACAGGCGCTTCGAAGTCGGCTTCACCATCGCGTTGCGCGCGGCCATTGCGCCGTGCGACTCCTGCGCGGAGGCGTTTACGAGACTCGCAAACACGACGGCCGCGACGATGATGAAAAGTAACGCTCTGCGGGAAACCTGTTTCCGGGTCATTGGCTCACCCTTCCTGGGAGAGAAAGACTTACAATCTCAGATGGCAAATTTGAGATTTCAAATTTCGCGGCAAAGTTGAAATCCCGAATTCCGTTTCAAGGCGGCAAACTTGAGACTTCAACTTCAGGTGTTTTGAGATTTCAAATCTGCTATTTCAAATTTGCAGCGGGTCTTCCAGTTGAAGCTCGCCGGTGTTGCGCCGCTCGGCGGTCGGCGGCTGTTGCGCGAAGCCGTGCGATGCGCCGAAGTAGTTGCGCCACGCCACGTCAATCACTTTCGGGTTCAGTTCGAGCGCGCGCCCCTCGAAGAGGCAGAGGTCCGTCACGCGGTCGAGCAGGTCACGCGGCTCGCAGGCTTTCATCTGGCGGTGCTCGATCATGTAGTTATTGAGAATGTGGTCGAGCGACTGCTGGTCGCAGCGCAAGCCCCGCGTGTAGGCCGCGCGCTTGAAGATTTCGACGTAAGCGGCGGGCGTCGGCGGCTCGACGCGCGCGCGGTAGCCCATGCGCCTGAGGAAAGCCTCGTCGGCCAAGTCCTTCTCGTTGAGGTTCGTCGAAAAGAGCACCAGTTGCTCGAACGGGACTTCGATCTTCTTGCCCGTGTGCAGCGCCAGATAATCCATGCGCCGCTCTAGTGGCACAATCCAGCGGTTCAAAAGGTCCGTCGGCGCGACGCGCTGCCGGCCGAAGTCGTCTATGACTAAGGTTCCGCCGTTCGACTTCATCTGGAACGGCGCTTCGTAAAATCGCGCCACGTTGCTCCACACGAGGTCCGTGTTCTCAAGCGTCAATTCGCCGCCGACGACTATCAGCGGGCGCTCGATGTGGACCCAGCGGCGGTCGTACTCGACGGGCGACTCCTCCTCGGGCGCGACGCGGTGAGAGTGTGCATCGAAGAGGCGTATGATTTGCCCGTCAATCTCTATCGCGTATGGAATCCAGATCGCGCCGGGGAGCGCCGCGTTGATGCGCTCGGCCACGGCCGTCTTGCCCGTGCCCGGCAGGCCCGAGAGAAAGAGCGAGCGGCGCGAGTTGATGACACAGCCCAGGGTCTGCAAGAGCGAGTCGGGCAGCACAAGGTCGCGGAACGCCGCGCGCACCGTCTCCATCGAAGCAGGGCGCGACGGGACCGCCTGAAGGCGCATCATGTGCGCGTAGTCTTTCAGAGAGACGGGCGCAGGCCCCGTGTAGCCGCAGGCGGATTGCAGCCGCGCGTGGCGCTCCCAGCCGTGGTCCAGCATCGCGTAGCGCGTCGAGCCGGGCGTGGTCTGCAAGCGAACTTCGATCAGCTTCTCGCGGTAGAGCTGCTGCAACAACTCTTCCGTGAGCGTGCGCGGCAGCCGCATCCTTTCGGCGACTGAGCTGGTCGTAGGCTCGGCCAGCATCGCCACGTGTTTGAGCACGAGGTCGCACAGGAAACCTTCGGAGACGCC
>DATFCB010000280.1:0-4275 GCA_035253525.1 Pyrinomonadaceae bacterium
GCCACCAGTTTTTCGCTAACGGTCTTTTCCAACGGCGCTTCCGTCAGGTAATGAGAAGTGAGCCGCTTCTGGTTGCTGTTGAGTTCAAAGTACGCGTGCCCACGCCCGGCGTCCGATTGCTGTGCGATCTCCGCGCGCATGCGCCAGTTCTTGCAGAGCAGGAGCGCGGGCAGGAAGACCGCCATCTGAACGCCGTACTTTTTCGAGCGCTGGAAGAGCGAGACGGGGCCGTCCAGGCGGACCTCGTAACCGTCGCGCGCGCTTCCCCTGATGGTGTGAATCAACCTGTAAGCCTTGATGGCAGCGAAGAGTTCGCGGTAAGAGTCTACGTCCTGCGTGCCCACGGTGAGCCGCATCTCGACGCAGTGATAAAGCAGCGCCTGCGCCTGTGCCAGGTTGTAGAGGCTCAGGAGTTCCGCTCCGCTGATGGGATTGAAGGCCGCGAGAACCTGGTTCTCCGGCAGGTCCGCATACAGGGAGCGCATCATCAAGTCCGGCTCGACGCCCAACTCGCGCGCCGCCTCCGTGATGACGCCCGTGCGCGCGCCTTCTTCATTCGTCACGGGATGCCGCTCGCGGGCTTTGAGAAAGAGCGCGCGGCGAATCTCGACGGGGTCTTGTGTGCCGCCGATTTCAAAACTGCACCTGTCCGTCAGGAGCTTGATGAGGCCGCGCAGGAATTTATAGTTTGTGCCAGTTCCGACGTACTCTTCCAGCGCCAGGTCCAGCTCGCGCCGCGCGCGCCCCTCGTGCTCCGCGAAGAGTTTGATTAACTGGACGGCATCGTTGAGGCGGTCGGGGTCGTCCGTGTTTATGTGCAGGGGGCGCACCTGGTCGCCGCGCCGCCAGCTTTGTGCCAGATCAGCCGTCAGCATCAGCCTTCACCCGCCCACCCGAAGAAAGCGTTGTAGCCCGCCTCGCGGAATTGGGCCGCGCTCGTGCGCCGCTCGCTGATGCCCTCTTCGGTCGTATCGCTCGCGATGACTTCGTAGAGCGTGGCCTCCTTGCCCGGCTGCTTTCTGAGGATGCGGCCGAGGCGCTGTATGTGCTCGCGCGTCGAGCCCGAGCCGGAGAGGACGACGGCGACCGCGGCTTCGGGGATGTTGACGCCCTCGTTCAAGACCTTCGAGGTGGCGAGCGCGAGCACTTCACCTTTGTTGAAGGCTTCGAGCCAGAAGCTGCGCTCCTTGATGCCCGTCTGGTGGGTGATGGCCGGAATCAGAAACTGCTCCGAGATGCGGTAAACCATCTCGTTCTCAGCCGTGAAGATGAGCGTCCGCTCTTGCGAGTGGCGCGCTAAGAGTTCCATCAGCACGCGCAGCTTCGCATCCGTGCCGAGTGCGACGCGCTTAGACTCTCTGTACGCGAGCATCGCGCGTCGCCCCTCCGGGCTTCGTGCGCTCGCCCTGATGAACGACTGCCAGCCGGTCAGTCCCCCCAGGTCAATCCCCTTCTCGCTGACGAAGCGGCGGAAGATGGCTCGCTCTCGCTCGTAAAAGGCGCGCTCCTCCTGGCTCAGCCTGACGTTGAGGCGCACGACCCTGTAGTCCGCTAAATACTGGCCCGCCATCTCGTGCGCCTCGCGGCGGAAGAGAATTGGCCCGATTAGTCGTTCGAGGCTGCGCTCTTCGCCGTCCGCGCGCTCGGGCGTGGCCGTCAGGCCGAGGCGGAAAGGCGCAATCGCCATCTCGGCTGCGTAGCGGTTCGCGCTGCTCGGCAGATGATGACACTCGTCGAAGATGACCAGGCCGAACTGGTTCCCCAATCGCTCCATGAAGCGGAAGGCGGAGGCGTAGGTCGTCACCGTCAGCGCGCCGAGTTCGTAATAGCCGCCGCCGATGAGACCCACTTCAGCGCGGAAAGATTTTAATAGCAGGTCGTACCACTGGTTCATCAGGTCCAGCGTCGGGACGACGACGAGCGTCGAGCGATTCGTGCGCTCAATCGCCATCTCCGCGACGAGACTTTTGCCCGCGCCGGTCGGGAGGATGACGACGCCGCAGCGGCCGCGCCGCATCCACTCTTCTATCGCCTCCCGCTGGTAGGGTCGCGGCTCGGTTTCCGCAGTGGAAGAGAACTCGAACTTGTCGTAGGCGCGCGCCTGATCTTCGTAAGGTGTTTTGGCGCGGAAGAAGTCGCGGACGACGTGGCGGTAAGCCCAGGCCGGCGCGCGCCAGCGCAAGACTCGGTCGTCCCAGCGGAACGGCGAGGGAACGCGCGCCGCGCGGTCAGCGCCGTCTAACAGCAGCGTCCCCGAATCGAACCGGAGCGTGAAAGGCGTGAGACTCACTTTGCTTTAAGAACCTAACCCAGTTTCCAGCATCCTTTTTACAGGTTACTGTGCCAGTTCTTCAAGCAGCCTTCTTCTGCGTCTGGGCTGCGCGTTTGGCGTTCAAGCGCTCGCGCAGGCGCGGATACTCTTTCAGCTCCGCCGCGGGGATGCAGTTGGGGCAGACCCACTTGCCGTCTGTGTTGCGCATGTGCAAAGTCTCCTGCGGCTTCTTGCAGGCTTCGCACCTGAAGTCTTTGCTCATCTCTGACCTCCGTCGGATTCACGCCACGCGGGCGCGCTGTTGCTGATGTTGCTGGCGCAATGGGTCGTATTCGTGCTGTAGGTACTGGCGCGCGATGAATTTGAGGACCGCCGAAACGTGCTTGCACTCGAAGCCCGGCTCGCCGTTGCCGTTGAAAATGAAATCCGCGCACGTGCAGACTAAGCGCTTCGCCGCAGGGTCGCAGTAAATGCGATAGTCCTGCTCTGACGCAGATTCCGAATGCGCTATCCAGCCGTAAGGCGACGCCTCCGCGACCTTGATCCGCTCGCTGCGCGCCGCACGCTTTTCGGCCGGGGAGAACGCCACGACCTGCCCTGCGCCAGCCTTTTTCGTTTTCGTTTCCATGCCACCCATTATACCACTTTTTAGCCGTTTGTGAAACGCTGTTTCACGTATGGGACGCCATTTTCCAGAGATTGTCCTGCGCGCGTTTTCATTTCCGGGGAGAAAACTTCTAAACTAGCAGCCGTAGGAATTTCAGGAGAGCGGCGGCATTGATGGGCGAGCGGCGCAAACCAATCAGGGCGTCGGAAGTCGGCGAGTACATTTTCTGCGCGCGTGCCTGGCGGCTGCGGCTCGACGGGTACGAGCCGACCGCTGGCCGTGACGCACGCGAGGCGGGCACGGCCTGGCATCTCGGGCACGGCAAATCCGTCAGGCGCGCGCGCCGCCTACGGTTAATCGCGGCCTGTGCCAGTTTTCTCGCGGTCGTCATCGTCGTGCTGATGCTGCTCAACTGGTGGTGGCGATGATTTATCTGCTCGTCGCGCTCGCCGTCCTGGTTCTCGTCGCAATGATAGCGCGAGCGGCTGCGCGCAGCGCCGAACAGTCGAGCGGTCTTCCCACGGGGCAACTCGTCTACAGCGACACGGGCTTTGCGGTCGGGCGCGTCGCGCCGGCGGAAAAGAACCTGGAAGGCGTCAAGCAGGAGCGGCCCCTGATTTCGAGGCGGTACAATTTGACGGGGAGGCCGGATTACCTTGTCCGAACGAAAGAAGGAATTGTCCCCGTCGAAGTTAAGTCAACGCGGACTCCGGCCGGCGGGCGGCCCTACGATTCGCACGTCATGCAGCTCGCGGCCTACTGCCTGCTGGCCGAAGACGTGCTCGGCGCGCGTGTCCCTTACGGCATCATACGGTATGCTGACGACGAGGTGACCGTGGACTACACGCCGGAGTTGCGGGACGAGTTGTTAACATTGCTGGAAGAGATGCGGGAGGCGCGCGAGGCCGCCGACGTGCACCGCAGCCACGACGACTGGCGGCGCTGCAAAGGGTGCAGCGTGCGCGAGCACTGCGTCGAGAGCCTGGCCTGAGCCGTCGAAAAAATCGGCCCAATTCTTTTGAGTCAAATTATGCGTCCAGATTCCCTTCCACACACGCCGGGGCTGTTCTCCATCGCGTTACTTCTCGTCCTCACGATTGGCACAGCGGCCCGCGCCGAGTGGGTGACGCAGCCGAGCGGAACTTCCGTCCGCCTGCGCGGCGTCAGCGCCGTCGGCTCTCGCGTGGCCTGGGCGAGCGGCGACAAGGGGACTTTCGCGCGCACGACGGACGGCGGCCGCACATGGACTGCGGGAATTGTGCCGGGAGCGGACGCGTTGGACTTCCGCGACGTGGACGCCTTCGACGCGGACACGGCTTACCTGCTCTCAATCGGCGAGGGCGACAAGTCCAGAATCTACAAGACCACGGACGGCGGGAAGCACTGGGAGCTACAG
>DATFCB010000281.1:0-7114 GCA_035253525.1 Pyrinomonadaceae bacterium
GCGCAGCGCGCGGTCGCTCCTGTCAAGCGGCGAGACTTCGAAAGGCCACTGCGGGTAGTCCGTCATGTCCCAGCCGTGCGCTGGGTCCAGCAGGAAGGCCACGGGCGTGTAGGGCGTGCCGCGGTCCGCCGCGTGCTTCGCGGCGAAGCGCATGAATTCGTCCGTGATACGGCCCAAGGGGTTGAGCCCGAATTCGTGCTCGCCGGGGCCGGGTTTGAAGAACTGGTCGAAACCCTGTTCGAGATAGACGGCGCTCGCGCCCGCCATGTAGTAAAGATAATAGCTCTTGCGATACCAGGAGAGCGACGGCCCCATCGTCGCGCCGTAGCGCGAGTGGAAGAAGTTGTCCGGCCCGGCGAAGTTCTGTTGCCTGGTGAAGGTCGTCGCCGTGTCGCCGAAGTTGGGCGCGTGGTAGTAGAGGAAGGGGCCGCCGTACTGGCGCGCCGCGCCGCGCGTGAACGCCACACGCATCCCTGTCGCGGGCTGCACCGCAGCCGTCTCTATGCCGACGGTGCGGACGCCCCACTCACTGAGCGCGTGGGCGAAAGAAGTGCTCGAAGTCGCCTGCGCCGGGATCAGTTCTTTCCACATCGCGCCGGGCTCCGGGGTCTGAAAGATTTTGGCCCACTTGCGTTCGAGCGCGCCGGTGTAGGCGACGCGCAGCGCTTCGAGCATCTCGCGGCGAGACATCTCCGGCCTCAATTTCAATTCGCGTGAGGCGTCGGCCCAGACGTGCCCTACACTCTCGCCGGAAATCCACCCTAGAAACTGTTCGCGCAGATCACCTGAGAGCAGACGCCAGGCGGCCTGCGCGTCGGCCGGCGCGGGCCAGCGAGCCGTTCCGTAGTTAATCAGCACGGCAAACGGCGCTCGCGTCTCGCGCAAGTAGCGCACGAACGGGCTGCCCTCTTTGAGGTACAAAGGCAGGTCCGCGATGTAGACGACGGGCACGACGAGTCTGGAGCTGAAGAGTGGAACTTCCTTCGCTCCCTTGTACGTCTTGACGAACTCGGCGACGGGCTCTGCGTTGAACGGGTAGAGCGGGCGCTCCTCGGGCGGCTTCGTGTCGTAGAGCCTCCAGAAATCTTTCGAGATGTTCCAGGGCATCAGGAAGTCGCGGCCCGCGAGACTGGAACGACGCCAGAGAATTGGCACATCTGTTTTCGTCTCGGGCTCTGCAAGCGGCGCGAGCGGCGGGCGCTTCTCAGACCAGTCGCGCAGGTAACGCATCGCGGCGAAGTCCGGCTTCTTTCTGCCTGCCGGCACGAAAGCGGGGTCGTTCGTGACGAGCAGGCAGTCAACGTGGCGGCGCGCTTCCGCCTGCTTTTCGATCTCGATTGAGACGCGCGCCGCACCTTTCGTGAGCGTCGCGGGAGCGCCATCCCAGGTGAAAGCCCAGCCCCAGTACATGCTCACTTCGTCGTGCGGGTCAACCAAATCCCGCGCGCCGAACTCGCGTCTGAAGACCTCGCGGT
Organism: Pyrinomonadaceae bacterium; assembly: GCA_035253525.1. GTDB lineage: Bacteria > Acidobacteriota > Blastocatellia > Pyrinomonadales > Pyrinomonadaceae > QHXM01. The sequence continues at coordinate 1,476 of DATFCB010000281.1, forward strand.
CGTCTTGCGTGACGCGCACCGTGAAATTCTCCGCGCGCCTGGCCCAGTCCGCGTAGCGCACCCAGACCTTGTACTGCCCGGCGCGCGGCACCAACACGTCCTGATAAATCGTCGCGCGCGTTTCGTCCGCGCTCGCCGCCGCCGAGTTCCACTCGCTCTCGCCCCCTTGTGTCCACTCGGCCGAGACGCCCGGCCCGTTGATGCCCCACCCCGGAGCGACCGCGCGCGGCGGATTTTTCCACGACGGATTCTGAATCGGCTCGTTGCGCTCGTTCACGGAGAAGCCGCGCATGTTCTCCGTCTCGTACCAGAGATATTCGTAGGAAGGAGCGGCGGTGTCAGGACGAGGAGGTGTGGAAGTTTGGGCGAAGGAGTTACCGGGAAGAGACAGGAGCAGACAGAGAAACGCGGAGAAACAACGGTCAGGCTTTTCAGTCTTCATAGTTGTTCTCCGCGCCGTGACTGCTATGCTCTTAGCCTATCGCTTCGAGACATTCCGCGAGCGTGCGCTGCCGGCAGGTGAACATGGGCGTGTCGCGCAGCGTGAAAGAACTTGCTTTCGTCTCGCGCAGCTCTTGAACCAGATCAAGAAAGTCCGCCGGTTCGTCCGTCTCGAAGGCGACGACGAACTCCTGGTCGTCCAGGCCAAACGAATAAGTTGTGTGCAGCTTGACCGAGCGGTATTTCGAGCCGATGCGTATGTGCTCGTCCATCATCTCCTGGCGCACGTCGCCGGGCTTCGCGTACCACTCGCGCGTCTTGACGAACGGGTAGACGAACAGGTATTTCGATTTTCCGGGGACGATGTGCAGTCGGTCCTCGACGTGTTCCGGGTTGTCCTTGTCTATGTACATCGAGCGCTTCGTCATCGAGAGGAACGACTGCGTGGCCTCCAGGTATCGCCCCAGCGTCGTGTGGTTGAGCCGCGCCGTCATCTGCTGAATCGGGTCCAGTTGGTAGCCTATCCGCCAGGTCATGAACTCGGCGTTGGTCCTGAGGCCGACGAGCGAGTAGGTGTGAATCAACAGCTCGCGCCGGAACTCTTCGACCGCCTCCGCAAACTCCCGCCTGGCCTGTTCCTTCCGGCCCTCGTCCAGCAGACGCCACTCGGGCCGCGCGCGGTAGAAAGTGAAGCTGACGAACTGGCGCGGGAGCTTCGACCTCAGTTGAGCCTCCTCTTCGGCCGCCGGGGCCAGCCGTAGAGAGCCGTAAGTCGAGTTTTTGCCCTGCTCACCTTCGGTGCTCATGACACTTGGTTCCACCTCTCCTGTCAGATTCCGTGAAAAAAGGGTCGCACAATTTCATCCGGTAAGATAGAATGCGCGCCGATAAGCTATTCTGCTGCGAACGCGTGTAAAAGTCTAGCGAGCCCCGCTACAGACTGACCAGACTCGCCGAACTCAAAAAATCATGCCGGATTCCAAACAGCCGAAGGGACGAAAAGTGGATAAAGGGCGCAGGGATTTTCTGCTCTGGGTCCCGCTGGGCATCTTCGCCGGACTGGCCGCGACGGTCGCGACCGCCGCCTTCCGCTACCTGCGCCCCGCGAAAACCATTCAGGAAGAGACCTGGAACACCGTCGGCCCCGTCAATTCGTTCACGGGCGACAAGCCCATCATGAAGAGCATCGTCGCGGAGCACAAGGCGGGCTGGGCCAGTACGCTCGAAGAGCACTTCGTTTACGTCCTGCCGCACAAGAACAATCAAGTCCTGTCGAGCATCTGCACGCACGAGGGCTGCAACGTCGCCTGGCGCACGGAAGAAAGCCAGTTCTTCTGCCCCTGCCACGACAGCTACTTCGCGGCGGACGGCGAGCGCCTGAGCGGCCCGGCGCGGCGCGGCCTCGACCCGCTCCCAACGCGCGAGAAAGACGGGATGCTTCAGGTCAAGTATCAGAGCTATCTGAACAACACAGAGGAGCGGATTGTCCGAGGATGAGCGAGGAGAGGGCCGAGACATTCGACGCAGAGGGGCAGCGCCAGAGCTGGGTGACGCGCTGGACGACGCTCGGCGACATAGAGCGCACGCTGATTGACAAGCCTTCGAGCGGACTCGAAGCGTGGGCGCGCACAACCGCCGGGGTGGTCGTCATGCTCCTGGCCCTGCAAGTCGTCACGGGCCTGCTGCTCGGCTTCTACTACGTCCCCTCGACCGAGAACGCGCACACGACCGTCGCCTACATAGAGAAGATCGTGCCCGCTGGCTCCTGGGTCCGCTCCCTACACCACTACGGCTCCATGTGGCTGACGCTCGCGCTGGTGCTTCACCTCGGGCAGATGTTCCTGCGCGGGACTTACCGCCGCCGACCCGTCGGCTGGATGGCGAGCGTCATCCTGCTCGGCCTTATTCTCGCCGCGGGGGCGACAGGGTACTCGCTGCCCTGGGACGCGCGCGCGTTTTTTGGCACACGTGTCACCGAAGGCATCGCGGGCGGCCTCCCGTTCATCGGCCACGCGGCGCGCGAGTGGCTGATAGGCGGCTCGGAGATTACGCCCATCACGCTCGCTCGATTCTTCGCGCTGCACGCGCTGATAATCCCCGCCCTGATTCTGACGGTGCTCGCCGCGCGCCTCTTCGTCTTCCGCGAAAGAGCGCTCGTGAGCGCGGCCGAGGAGCGGCGGCTGGAAAAGTGGATGCACCGCCAGGTCTTGCGCAACGCGATTGCGGCGGGCCTCGTCTTCGTCGCGCTCGCCGTCTACGCCTGGAAGTACGTCGCGCCGCTCGGGCCGCCAGCGGACACGGCCGCGCCCGGCTACCTGCCGCGTCCGGGCGCGCAGTTCCTCTGGCTCTTCCAGATGCTCAAGTACCTGCCGGGGCGCACGGCATCCGTCATAGCGGTGACGCTGCCGGGCCTGATTCTTTTCGGGCTGGCGATGTTGCCGTTCCTCAAGCGGCCGCTCAGCCGCGTGATGGCTCACCCGCGACGCAACATAGGCTTCGTGCTCTTCTCGCTCGGCTTCCTGCTCTTCACGGTGCTGACCATCGTCGCCTACGTGGACGACGCGCGTAACCCGCTCGTCGCCAAGCAACTGAGCCGCCAGGATGCCGAAGAGAAGGCTTTCCGCGAAGCGCCGTTCGTCCCCTTGCGCGCGCGCACGAGCGAGTCTTTGATAGTGGAGCAGAATCCCGAAGGGTCGCCCAGCCCGAGCCCGCAGGCCACCGGCTCGCCCAACACGCAGGGTCCAGGCATGCCGCCTGAGTCTTACGTTACCTGGTGCTCGGCCTGTCACGGCACGCGCGGCCAGGGCACGAAGGAGTCCCCGAAGCTGACGGGTGTCGGCTCGAAGCCCCGCCGCACGGTCGAGGACATCGTGGGCCTCCTCAACGACCCGCTCGCCTACGGCATTGAGCCGCCGATGAGGTCTTACAAAGAGAAGCTGACCGAGGAACAGAAGCGCGAGATCGCCGAATGGGTCGCGGGATTGAAGTAAGGGATGAGGGATGAGGGATGAGGGATGAAAGGGGTTGAATGAATCTCTCATCGAGTCGTTGACTCAACGGCTTTCCTTCATCCCTCATCCCTCATCCCTCATCCCTTCCTGTGCTATACTCGCTCCGCTCTTGCGGCAATCAGTTCTAAAATCTTGGTCCGGTTTCGGGGATGAAAATGAGACTCAGCAAACTTGCCTTCATGGTCGCGGTGCTGGCGCTCTTCGCGGCGGCGTGCGGCGGCGATTCAACGGGGACGAATCAGACGGTCAGCAACGGGGGGACGCCGCCCACCGCGTCGCCGACCCCCACGGCCAAGGCGACTCCGACGCCGGACGAGTTGGCCGAGGCGAAAACGACTTACATGCAAATCTGTGCCAATTGCCACGGCGATAAGGGCGAGGGCGGCCCCGTCAAGATAGAGGGCAAGCGGCTGAAAGTCCCCAGCCTCCTCGAAGGTCACGGCCTTGAGCACGACGACGCCGAGTTCGCCAAGCAGATAGCCAACGGCGGCGACGGCATGCCCGCCTTCAAAGACCGCATGAACGAGACGCAGATTAACAACATGGTCCGCTTCCTCCGCCGCGACATACAGGCCGGCCTGACGCCCAAGGCGCACAAGTGAGAGAGCTAGAAGTCATGCACCCGTAGCTCAGTTGAATAGAGCACTGGTCTTCGGAACCAGGTGTCGCAGGTTTGAGTCCTGCCGGGTGCACCAAGATTAACATGCAGCGGCGGGCACACTCGCCGCTGCTTCTATTTTTAATTCGATGTCCGGTGACCTTACTTTCTAAGAAAGGGTAGAGCCATGAAAGCCGACCGCGATGTGCTTGAAGATCACTTGCAGGAATATGAGCAGGAGGTGAAGGGGCTTAAATCATACATTAAGGAGTTGGCGGCTCAGGCCGAGAGGCACGAGACGGAAAAATCTCAGTACGAGATGGACTTGATCGAGGCGGAGCACAACGTCAAATATTACGAAGGCGAGATAGCGCGAATCAGGAAGGAGTTGGGCGGTGCGCGGGGCGGCAGCGGCGGCGGCGGACGCCATCAAGCCGGGACGATACTGCCGCGCACGGCGAGGCAGGGCATAGGCTCTTTCGTCTTTTCCGCAGTCGGGTTTGTAGCCGGCGCGGTTCTCGGCTGGAAGATGAAGCCTAAGAGTAAAGAGAGCCGAGAGCCGGGCGATGAGCCTTGATCGAAGCCTACGGCTTCACCTTTTAACGTTCGCCTGAAACTGATTTTTAGCTAGACGGCGGAGGAATCGGGTCCCAAAGATCGAGCACGACTTTCCACTTGCCGTCACTCTGCTTCTTCCAGATTCTGAGATAATTCCCTGCCTCCGAAGTTTTCCCGTCGGCGGCTTTGAACTCGTATGCGCCATAGCTGTAGCCCACGTCGCCCGAGCGTGAGACTTCCGACTTTGCAGCCTGCAACGTCACGCTGCCGGGCTTCAAGGCCAGCAGCGCGCGGGCCGCTTCCCTGCCCACCGCCGGGAAATTGTCCGGCCGGTAGAGGCGAACGTCGTCGGCAAAGTGAGCGAGGAGCGCATCCGTAGACTTCTTCGCCGCCGCCGATTTTGAGAACTCACTTTCCACCTTGAGGAGCGCCGCGCGCTCGGCCTCGGCCTCAGTCTTCGGCAGTTTTTTGGCCCAGGTGTCAGCCGGAGATACCACCTCCGGGTTTGACAACGCTGCCGGCGGCTCCGGGTGGCTGATGCCTAAGTCAACGGCGACCTTCCACTTGCCGTCCGCCTGCCTCTTCCAGACCGTCACGAAATGTCCGTAGCCGACGGGCTTGTCCTGAGGGCTCTCTTTTCTAAACTCCCAGGGGCCTGTGGTGTAGCCCATGTCGTCGGCGCGCGCGACATCCACGAAGGCGGGCCGCCACGTCAGCAAGCCCTTCGGGGCCGGGCGGTCCTCCATCCACTTCTTGCCTGCGACCGGGCCGGGGCGGAAGAGGATGCCGTCGTCGGCGAGGTTCGCAACGAACGACGCCTTGATGCCCTGGGCCACGGACAGGCTGGCGAACGCGCGCTCAGCGTCGGCGAGCGAGCGCAACGCGGCGTCCCTCTCACCCTTCTTCTGCGTCAGGGCCGCAGGCGCGAGCATGGACAAGAGCAGCAGGACGAACACGACTTTTCTCATCGTCAGACTCCCGTTCTAAATTCAAGCTATAGATTCACTCAACTCCTTTGCGTCTTTGCGTGA
>DATFCB010000282.1:0-6898 GCA_035253525.1 Pyrinomonadaceae bacterium
CCCTCGCCTTCAAGGATTCCTTTGTCAAACTCTGCGCCGCCCGCTCCAGGTCGTAGCGAACCAGCAAAGGCTTCCCACATTCCGTGCAAAGATTGTGCAAGCGTCGTGCCTCGTACCGGCGGCCGCACGCGCCGCATTCCAGGTGTGTAACGTTCATCAGTCGGCGAGTCCTTTCAAGTTGCGTAAACTGTGTGAAAAATCCTGCCCCTCAAGCCTGGCCGGGAAGATTTGTGCCAACTCCCCGGCCGTAATTTTAGCCGCTCCGCGCACGCTGCCGAAGCGATCTTTCCCTGCTTCGGCAACGAATTATTATCCACCCGCACGGGCCTTTTCCGTCAGGTGGAGCGGTTGTATTGCACCCACGAGCAAAGGCGGCGAGAGATTGCCGCCTTTGCTCAAACCGTCGGCGGCATCATTCACTCCTTGCGTCCCGTGACGGCACAAAAATAATCAAAGGTTATGCGAGGCGGCTTCGCGGCGAGATTGGGCGGCTGGAATTTTTCGTGGTTCTGGTCTATGTTCTTTCCTACGCTGAATGGATATTCGTTTAATCGCGCTAGACCTCGACGGGACGTTGCTCAACTCGCGTGGCGAACTGTCGGGGCGCAATCTACGGGCAATCTCGGCGGCGCGCGACCTGGGCGTGCGCGTGGCGGTAGTGACGGGACGCCGCTTTCGGGATGCGCGCCCGCTCGCGCTCGAATTGGGGTTGGACGTGCCGGTCATCTCGCACAACGGCGCGCTCACCAAACATGCCCGCACGCTTGAAACCGTCGCGGTCAAACTGCTGCCGCTCGCAGACGCGCGCGAGGTGCTGCGGGTCGGGCGCGCGGCGGGCGCTGACGCGCTCGTCAGCGACGATGCGCAAGGCGCGGGCGTGCTGGTTTACGATCACATGAGCGACAACAACCCCGCGCTCGCAAGGTACGTCGCCTGGTCGCGCCGGATTCACGGCCCGGAGGCGGACGAAGCCGTGCGCCGCGTCCCCGACCTGGAAGATTATTTGGACCACGCGCCCGTGCACATTTCCTTCTCCGGCGGCGTCGAGAGGATGAAGAGTCTTGAGGAGAGACTGGCGAGGGAGTTGGGCGCGAGCGTGAAAGTTCTGAGCACGATCTACCCGAAGCTGGATTTCGCGCTTCTGGACGTGCTGCACCCGGAAGTCTCCAAAGGCGTAGGGGTGGAGGCGGCCGCGCGCGAGCTGGGCCTCGGGCGTGAGGAGGTGATGGCCGTCGGCGACAATTTTAACGACCTGGAGATGCTGCAATACGCGGGCACGGGCGTCCTGATGGGCAACGCCGAAGCTTCCTTACGTGCACTCGTTGCGGACCTCCCGCATTACCACCCGACGGCCACCAACGACGAAGACGGCGTGGCTTTGGCAATCGAAAAATTCATTTTACGGCAGATGTCAGATGTTAGATATCAGATGCCAGAATGAAAAGCTAAATCCGTTTTTCTTCTGACATCTGACATCTAGCATCTGACATCTGCTTTTTGAGGAGCATCAATGGCAAATCGAACCGCAGTGATTGAGACGAACAAGGGCACGATCCGCATCGAGCTGTTGGAAGAGGACGCGCCGAAGACGACGGAGAACTTCAGGCTGCTGGCCGAGCGCGGCTACTACGACGGCATCATCTTCCACCGCGTCATCAAGGGCTTCATGATTCAGGGCGGCGACCCCCTTGGGATGGGCTACGGCGGCGAGTCCGCGTGGGGCGGCAAATTCAACGACGAGATCAACCGCTCGTCGCCGCTTTACCAGGGAGCGTACAAGGCCGGGACGGTGGCGATGGCGAACTCGGGGCCGAACACCAACGGCTCGCAGTTCTTCATCATGCACGTTGACTACCCGCTGCCCCCTAGCTACACCAAGTTCGGCCGCGTCATCGAAGGCCAGGACGTAGTGGACGCCATCGCCCAGACCCAGACTGACCGCAACGACAAGCCGACTTCGCCCGTCACGATGGAGAAAGTAACGATAGAAGAACAGTGATAAGTGATAAGTGATAAGTGATAAGTGATGAGTGATAAGTGATAAGTAAAGGCCGCTGCTTTTTCTTATCACTTATCACCCATCACCGCATTTATCGGTCCGTGCCCGTGGCCCAGGCCGGGCGCGTGGCGGATGGCGCTTGTGACGAAGCGCTTGGCCGTCTCGATTGATTCTTCCAGAGTCAGCCCGCGGCCCAGGCACGCGGCAATCGCGGCCGAGAGCGTGCAGCCCGTCCCGTGCGTGGAGGTCGTTTCAATCCACTCCCCGCGAAACAACGTCACGCGCCCTTCGTCGTCAAGCACGTCAATCGCCGACGGCCCGACTTCATCCCTCACACTGCCGCCCTCATCCCTTCTTTTCAGGTGTCCGCCTTTGACGAGCACGGCGCGCGCGCCCATCTCGCGCATCACCTTCGCGGCGCGGCGCATCCCGTCTTCGTCTTCTATCAACAGACCCGTGATGCGCTCGGCCTCCGGGATGTTCGGCGTCAGGACGCGCGCGAGCGGCAGCAAATCCGAGACGAGCGCCGCCAGCGCCTCGTCGTCAATCAAGTCGTAGCCTGAGGTCGAGCGCACGACGGGGTCAACCACCGGCGCGGGCAAATTCGTTTCGTGGAAGAGGCGCGCGACCTCCGCGATCACCTCGCGCGTCGGCAGCATCCCCGTCTTCGCGCACGCGACCGAAAAATCTTCGACGACAGGCATGACCTGCGCGCGCACGTCAAGGGCCGTCTGGTGCACAGCGCCGAACACGCCCATCGTATTCTGAAACGTGAGCGACGTGACGGCCGCCGTCGCGAAGCAGCCGAAGGCCGTGAAGGTCTTAACGTCCGCGACTACGCCTGCGCCGCCCGACGGGTCGAACCCCGCGACGGTCAGCGCGACGGGCTGAAGCTTCTTATCATTGACAACCATGTCCGCATTATACCGTTTGCCACTCATTAAGAGTGCCTTTCAAACCTTTAGCTCGACCCTTTGCGTCTTTGCGCCTCCAGCGTGAAAAATAAGAACCACTCACGCCAAGACGCAAAGGGGTTGAGTCAATCGGCCTCCTGTGTATTAGCACAACCTCGGATTGTGCCAATTATCCAGGCCAGATGTTCCGGGTCGTCGAAGAGGCGAATCGCGGCGACGCCGCTTGCGCCCGCGTCGAGGGCCGCTGAAGCGTTGTCGAGCGTGAGGCCGCCGAGTGCGACGAGGGGAAAAGGCGAGAGTTTTTGTGCCACCTCGCGTAAAGATTCCAGGCCGACGGGCGGGCCGTAGGCGCGTTTCGAGGAAGTGTCGAAGACGGGGCCGAAGACGGCGAAGTCAGCGCCCTGCTCAGACGCCGCGCGGGCTTCTGCGAGCGTGTGCGTCGAGACGCCTATCAAAAAGTCCGGGCCGAAAGTGCGGCGGATGATTGAGGCTTCGAGCGAGCGCGTGGTGAGATGCACGCCGTCCGCGCCGGCTGCGCGCGCGATGTCGGCGCGGTCGTTGACGAGGAGGCGCGTCTTTGTGCCGCGCACGAGTTCCGCGGAGCGTGCGGTCAATTCGTAGAGCGCTCGCGCCGTCAGATTCTTTTCGCGCAGTTGAATGAGGGAGACTTGTGCTCGGACGGCCGCGCCGACGAGTCGCAGTATGTGCCGGAACTCTTCAGAGGCCGGGGCCGTGGACGGCGTCGTCGCGCCGCTCGTGATCAGGTAGGTAATCGGCTTTGACAGGTTGAGCGGCATCGGTGCGTGGCACTGAAGGCTTGACGCCGGGGCCTGCTTCGAGCGCGCGCACGGTCTGTTTGAAGTGGGCTATCTCCCAGACGGCGATGCCCAGATTGAGCAGCCCTATCCCGGAGACGGCCCCGCGCACCCAGCCGGAAGAGACGGCGTACTGCAACCCTCTGATGCCGGTCTTCTGCGCCGCGTAAAGCAGAAAATAGTTGTCACCCCAGTCGCCCAGCCCGAAGGTCGGCAGGAAAGGGATGACGTGCATCCACGGCAGCAGCGTGAGCACGAGGCCGACCTCTATGCACAGGATGATGTAGAAGATGACGCTGAGCCTGGCTGCCATACTCGTGAATCGTAAATCGTAAATCGTAAATCGTCAAACCGTCTCTCCGATTTACGATTTACGGTTTACGAGTTACGGGTTTCGGCCTTTTGCGCTTGCAACTCGCGCAGTTTGTCGGCGACGCCGCGATAGGAGATGTCTATCCCGTAAACTTCCGTGAATACGTCTATCGCGCTGTTCAGCTCGCCCATCTGCTCGTAGGCCGTGCCGAGGTCGTAGCGCAGCGCCTGATACTCGTCCTCCGTGTGACCCGGCGCTTCCAAACCCTTCTTGAACCACATGACGGCGAGGCGCGGCATCTCTTTGCGGATGAAACAGTGGCCGAGCATGTTGCAGCATTGCAGGTAACGCGGCGTGCCGTCGCGTGGCGACGTGAGCGCGGCGGCCGCCTGAAACTCTTCGACCGCTTCGTCCAGAAGTTCCATCTCCTGGTAGGCGATGCCCAGGTTGTAGTGCGTCTCGTAGTCGCCGTCCTGCTCTGGCGACTCCTCTTCGGCCGCCTCGCGGAACTCGTCGAAGATGGCCGCGAGGCCCGGATCAATTCCGGGCGGTCCCAGCGGGGCCGTGGACGGGGCGGGCTGCGGCTGCTGAGGGGGCGCGGGATCAGACCGCACTTCTTTAATCTCGAAGCTGTCGGCCTCGACTGTGGGGACTTCCTCCGCCACGTCGTAGCTCGCAAAACCCTCGAACTCGATTGTCGCGGCGGGCGTCGTCGTGGGGTTCGGCGCGCTTCCCGGACCCAGCCGCGCGCGCCGGCTCTCGATCTCCGCGTGCGCGCCGAACTGCCGCTCAAGCATGTCCAGCGTGTCGGCCGCGATGTCCAGATAGCCCTGGTCTAAATAGAAGTCAACGCTGTCGAGTTCCTGGCGCAAGAGCGCCTCGTGACGCGGGTCAACCTCGCCCGAAGCCGCGGGCGCGGCGGCTTGCGTAGCTCTCGCCGGCTCACTTGCCGCGAAATCGTACTCCTGAAAGCTGCCGGACGAAGCGGCGGGCGTCGTCGTGCCTGGGCCCGCCGCCCAGTCTTCGTTGAGGTCCGCGAACGAGGCCGCTGGGTCTTGCTGGGCGGGCGGCGCGACAGAGTTGAACTCAAACTCCGCGGCCTGCGTGGCGGGCATCCCCATCGCGTCGGCCGACGCAGAGTCGTCGCCCCTCAGCGCGAAGCTCTCGAACGACGGGACCTCCTGGTTCTCGGCGGCAGTCTCGTCCTGGCGCTGCTCGTCGGCGGGAGCGTCCGCCTGCGGCGACGGCGCGTGGCCGAGGGCGTGCAGGCGTTCGAGGTATCGCTGGTCGGGCGCAAACTGTGCCAGTTGGAGGAGCGCCGAGCGCTCTACGTCCGGGAGCCCCGCGGCCTCCGCGGCCTCCGCGAGTCGTTCGAGCGCCTGGTGCTGCTTCTCGTCGTCGCGCTGCCAGGCGTAGACGCGGACCAGCAGGCGCAGCGCCTCCACATGCTCCGGATCACGCGAGAGCACTTCGTTGAGAAGCTCCATCAGCGTCTCGTCCTCGCGCCCCGAAAGCATCTGTTCCGTGATGGCGGTGAGCAGCCGCACGGCCTCGTCGGCCGCGTCTTCCTTCAAATAGAGCCGGGCCACGTCTATAAAGCGGCCGTAGTTCGTGGCTTCGGCCGCGACCAATTTACTGACCGCGCGCTCGGCGGCCTCCGCGTCGTCGGCCTCTGTGTAGGCTTGCGCGAGCATCGAAAGCAGTTCGATGTCTTCGGGGTTCCCCTGAAGAGCGTTCTCCAGAACTTCCGCCGCCTCTTCGGGCGTGCCGAGCGCGACCTGCGTGTTGAGAAAGCCGCTCAACGTGCCGTAGTCTTGCGGGCGCAGGTCGAGCGAGGCGGTGAAGGCTTCAGCCGCGCGCTCGTAAGCGCCCTGTGCCAGAAACTGCGTGCCGACCTCGCCGAACGCCTCGGCCGCCTCCGCCCTCATCCCCTCGCGCATGTAGCCTTGTGCCAGCTTGACGCGCGCCTCAGTGTTCTGCGGGTCGAGGTCCGCGACCTTGCGCAGGATTTCGAGCGCCTTGCGCGACTGGCCGTCACGCAGCCAGGCCTCGGCGATGATCATGTACTGGGCGCGCGCGTCAACGATGAGTCCCTGCGATTCGTAGAGGCCGGCGAGCTTGTTGGCGATTTCGGGGCTGCGCGGGTTGAGGCGGTCCACCTTCTTGTACATCGCGATGGCTTTGCTCTGAAAGCCCTCTTCGCGGTAATGTTCGGCGATGCGCAGAAAACACTGCATGGCCTGCTGCTTGTCGTTCTGGCGCGCGTAGAGATCGCCCAGCATGTTGAGCACCGTGAAGTCTTCGGGGTCGTTCTCGACGATCTGGCGGTACTCTTTGATGGCTGCCGGAATCTTCCCTTGGGCAAGGAACTTCTCAGCCGCACGCACAACCTTTGCTTTATCGAAGGCCATTCTTGAATCTTCTGTTTCGGTCAGACTCGCAGCGTGTTTGAAACCCCTGGGCGGTGAGCCGAGCGAGACGGTCGGGACGGGTACTAACTCGGCGGCGTTGTCGTGGCCGGCGCTCTCTCCGAAAGGCGTCAGCGACAAGTTACGCTAACACGCGCCAAGACTGAGTGTCAACGCTTCGTTTTTTAGCAGTTTAGCCCGTTTTTAGGGCCGCTTTTGCCTTGTAGCTTGAGACCTAATCCTCCGACTATCAGCCGTGGAAAGCAGCCCCCGTCGAAGCTCGCGCGCGCGGGCGAACACGTCGCGCTCGCGGGCTTCGCCCTCTACGCCATCTTCGCGCCGCACTCGATTGCGGGCGCGGAATTGGGCCTCGTGCCGGTCGGCGTTGGCTGGGTTATGCGCCTCATTGCGACCGGGCGGACTGGCTTGAAACGAAGCGCGATAGACCT
>DATFCB010000283.1:0-15597 GCA_035253525.1 Pyrinomonadaceae bacterium
GTCCACGCTTTTCGAGGCCACTGAAAGCCCGAAAAGTTTTACCTGGGTGCCGAGGCGCGCAAGGTCAACTCCGTGCCGCTCACGAGTTCAAGATCGTCCTTGCCCTGCACGTAGACGGAGCCAGCGCCCGCGCCCGCGCCGATGACCGCGCCGATGGCCGCACCCTTGCCGCCGCCCGCAATAGCACCGATGATCGCGCCGACCGCAGTACCGATACCGGCGCGCTTGGCAGTCGTAGTCGTGCGGTTATCCTCGCGGACCGCGCCCTCGTTGTCCACACGCACGGTCTCACCGCTGGTCGTGCGCACCGACTCCGTGATGCCCGCGAAGCGGTACGACTGGCCGTTGCGCAGGGTGATGGTGTCGAAATTGAGCGTCACCTCCGAGCGGCCCGTAATGCGCCCCGAACGATTGACGTTCGTGAGGTGCCCGCGAATTGTCGCGCCCTCATACTGATAGGGTGAGCGCACGGTCATCGTGAACGGATCATTCTCGCGCGCGGCCCTCGTAGACAAATTGTTGTCGAGCGCGGCGATGATCTGCGTCCCGTCCGGGACGATGAACTGCCCGCTCGCCGTGCCCGTGGTCGAATCGGAGCCCGTATAGCCAGGGCCGCCGTTGTAAAGGTCAAGCTGCGCGACCTCGGAAGTCTTCTCGTAGAGACTGACGACTTCGACCGGCCGGCTTAGGTTGATGTCCGAGATGCGGCGCACGACGCGCAACCGCTGCCCATTCTCGACCGGGTCGAAGGTCACGCTGAAGTCGCTGTTACTGTCCCCGCTGGAAGTGACGACCAGCCGGTCGCCTTCGAGCGTCGAGCGCACGCGCACCGTCCGCCCGCCCGGCCCCGTCTCGGTCCGCTCGATGCCGTCGGCCTCGAACGTGAACTGCTGCGAGCGCGTCGAAGCGATGGTGACGTTGCGCCCGCGGCGATCAATCGCCAGCCCCGTAGGAGATTCGAGCCGCGCCGTCAACTGATCCAGCACGCGCTGGCGGTCCCCGTAAGAGAGGCTGCGCACCTCGCGCTCTGCTATCTGGCGCGCGTCGTCGCTGCGCGTCGCGTCCAGGCGGTAAGTGCCCGTCAGCCGGTTCAGGGCCGTGTTGCCCGACGGGTAGTTGTTCTGCGGATAATTGTTCTGCGTGTTGTTATTCTGCCAGTCGTCGTCCGTGTTGTTCCGGCGGTTCCCGCGCCAGGTCAGAGTGTAAAGGCTTGCCAGTTGGTTCAAGTCCTGACGCAGACTGGCCCACTCGGTTTCGGCCCGCGCGCCGACGCGGTTGCGCCGCACGAGGCGGTCTATCGGCGATGCGCGGTCGAGCACAAGCTGAACGTCGGCCGCGCTGGCCTGGCGATTCTGGACACGACCGTTGAGTTGGTCAACCACGCTTTCAAAATCGGTCACGAGCTGGTTGATGTTGTCTTCCCTGCGCGTGTTGTCAATCGTGCTCCGGTCGAGCGCGTTGTCTATGCTGCTGCGGAACGTATCCGTCCGCATCTCGATCCGCCGAACCAATTCGCGCACCTGCCGGTCCCTGGACCGCGTGCCGCGTCTCTGCGCCTGCGCCTCCATCCCGACGCTGGCGAGTGTGAGCAAGAGCATGACGCTCAGGCTGAAAATTCTTCTCACTCGATTCATCACCCATTCCTCCACTTTCAAGTTTTGATTCCTCAACTTCTTTCAATATCGCAACCCGACTCGCGCCGTTCTAACGACCGCGCGGCGGGCTGTTTTTGCAAAGGGGGAAAGGGGAGAGATCAGGAAGAGCAATGAGGAGAGGCGAAAGATTGCTTTCTCCGCCGCGCCGTCACTCCTGTAGGGCGCACGAAGAGGGGGCGACGCCGTGCGTATGATGACACGCGTGCGTCGGGGGAGCAACCCGCTTGGTCTGATTCAGGGCTGGGCCGGCGGGTTGCCGCGCAAAAACGTTGCGCTTTTATTGAATTTTCTGCATGGTCACGGTGACGAGCGGGTCGTCGCCGCCTGTGCGATTGTAAGAAACCCAGTAGCCTGACTCGGGGTAACGAATCATTTTGTACATCCCCCCGTCGGCCTTGGCCTCGATTTCCGTACCCAGCACGACCTTCGGCAGCGGCGCGCCGCTCCCGTCGCCCACGTAGTTGATGGAGACGGCCATCACCTTGTGAACTTTGTCGTAGTAGACCTGACAAGACTCCTTCTCGGAAAAGACGAAAAAGTCCTGAGCGTCGCTCTTGTCGGTCGGCTCGCCGAGTTTCTTACGCACCTCGTCCGTAGCCATGCCGATGCTGACACCCTTGTACTCGATAAATACCGGCTTGTCGGCCGCTTTCTTATCGCTCGCGTGCTGCTGCGCGGCGGCGACCGTGGCGCTCGCCGCCGCGAGGAGCGCGAGGGCCACGAGCCTGACAACCCGATTACAGGCGGGGGACATGACGGATTCCTCCTTCTTGAATCAATCACTCCTGGTGAAAATAACAGGGCTTACATTTTAGCCGGAGAGCGGCCCGCGTTTCAACATCCAAATTATCGGCCGGGCGCACAAAAATTTGTCCCGCCGCCGGGCGCGCTACAGTTCGCCCCCGCGCCCGTTGTGCTATGCTTTCCGAAGAGAGGGTGATACGGATGGGCAACGAAGACTCGAAAGCGACAATCTATTTTGCCGGCGACGATTTGTTCGTCGGCGTCAGCCCGAGCGGGCACGCGCAGGCGCTCGACACAAACCACGAGAGGGCGAGCGCGGCCACGCCGGTCGAACTGCTCCTGATAGCGCTCGGCAGTTGCACAGCCGTTGACGTGGTCAACATTCTGACGAAGAAGCGCGCGGAGGTCGTGGCCTATCGCGTCGAGGTCCGAGGCGAGCGGCGCGCGGAGCACCCGCGCCACTTCACACGGATGAAAGTCAAACATATCGTGCGCGGGCGCGGCATCACGGAGAAGGCGCTCGCGCAGGCCATAGAGCTTTCCGAGACGAAATATTGCAGCGTCGCCGCGACCTTGCGCCCGACCGTCGAGATCGTCTCAAGCTACGAAATCGAAGAAGAAGGAAAGGCAGTGATAAGTGATAAGTGAGGAGTGATGAGTAAAAGCAACGGCCTTTACTTATCACTTATCACTCATCACTTATCACTCGTTAAAGAAATGGTTCTCATCGGCGCGCTCTTACTTGTTAGCTCAGTTGTCGTTTCGGGTTTGCCGCCCGCGCGGCTCGTGAATGTTGAAGCGGCTTATTTGTCGTCAAGTCCTGGGCCGCAGGACAAAGAGTTGAGCGAGGTGCGCAGGCTCGACCGCGAAGGGCGCGGGGCGGACGGAACATTGGCCGAGTTGAGCGCGGCCGAGCACATCAGGCGCGGCGGCGTTTACCTGAAGAACCGCGCGTTCGTGGAGGCGCGCCGGCATTTCCAGGCGGTGATAGCGCGTTTCCCGTCAGACGTGAATGTCCCTGCGGCGCTCTACGGCACAGGGCGTTCGTATTTCCAGATGCGCGGCTACGAAGAATCTCTTCCCTTCTTCGAGCGCGTGTCGCGAGAGTTCGGGCAGACGAAGGACGGGCGCGAGGGTCTATACTCTCTGGCCTCCGCCTATCTACGCCTTAATCGCGCCGCCGAAGCGGCCGCGCGTTACCGCGAATACGCCGAGCGCTACCCTGCGGGCGAGCGCGTAGAGTTCGCACACCTGAACGTCATAGACAGCCTGCGCGAAGCCGGGAACCCGCTCGAAGCCATCGCCTGGATCGCGCGCACGCGCGAGAGGTTTGCGGGAACGCCGACGGCGACCAACGCCTTGTTCGCGCGGCTGCGCCTGGACGTGGCGGGCGGCGATTGGACGCACGCCGCGCAGACGGCGGACCAGTTGCGCTCGGCCGCTTTCACAAGCAAGGTGATGACGACGCCGGACGAGGTGGCTTACCTGAAGGCTTACAGCCTTGAGCGCGCGGGGAAGAAGGAGGAGGCCGTTAACGCCTATCTCGTCATCCCGGACAGGATTGATTCTTACTACGGCGGGCTGGCGACGGCGCGGCTCCTCGCGCTCGGCAATGCTTCGCAGCGCGCTGCGGTGAGCGCCCGCGTGGAGCGTGTAAAGACACAAATTAACTCGGCGGCCAGTCAATACCCCGCGCCTTACCGCGAGGCGATTGTGCGCGAGGCGAGCAAACGAGGGGTTGACCCGCGATTGGTCCTGGCGATTATGCGGCAGGAGAGCAGCTTCAAGCCGCGCGCCAAGTCCATCGCTGCGGCGCGCGGCCTGCTGCAACTGACGCCCGACACGGCCGCGCGTTACGCGTCGCACGTCGGCCTGAACAACCTCCGCGACGAAGACCTCTACCGCCCGGAGACTTCCATCCTGCTCGGGTCCGTTTATCTCTCGGAGTTAGGGCGTCAGTTCCAGAATTTGCCGGAGGCGGTCGTCGCCTCCTACAACGGCGGCGAAGACAACGTCGCGCGCTGGCTCAAGCGTGCCGGAAGGCGCGACCCCGGAGTCTTCGCCTCGGAAGTAGGTTTCGAGGAAACCAAGAAATACGTCTATATAGTGATGGCGAACTACCGCGCCTACAAGGAGCTTTACACGGAAGACCTGCGACCGCGGCGGTGAGAGCGGTCTCACGTCGTGAGCCGGTCAGTGCCTCTTAGACCGGACTCGCTTCGGCTTAATTATCTCCATCTCTCCTTCGACGTAATCACCGACCGGCTGATAAATCATTTGTCCCGGAACGGCCAGTTCGCCAGCCGCGTCGGGCAATCTCTCCTGAATTTTAATCAACTCACTTTTCGCCGCCGGAGTGAGGGTCCGCTCGCGCAACCCCGTGGCGGCGAGGATGCCTGCGAAAAAACTCAAAACGGCAGAGGCGAAAGCGGTGGCGACTTTGGCCGCCCGACGCCTGAGTGCGCGTAAGCCCACCGGACAATTTTTAGTCAGAATCGTCCCGTCGGCCCGGCGGTAGAAGCGCACGCAGAGGCGGCCTTCGGCCTGGACGACGAGCCGCTCGGCTTCCCTCTTCGTCATCCCCGAAAGGTTGTAGACGTTCAGACTGCAATGGCCGCAGAAGCGCACGCGCTCGTCGCCGACCATGTTCTCCCAGCCGACGCTGCACGGGGCGGCGATTGTCACGTAGTCGAGCGGGCTTTTGTCTCGCCTCATAACTTGCCTCCTTCCGAACGTGTGAGCAGATTTATTCTCTCCGGCCCGGTCAAAGGGTTAGACGCGGGCCGGACGAGTTTGTTCCGGCGAGTGTGGGCCAGAATCTGTTACGGCTCGGGACTAAAACCGCCCCGGTCCTCGAAGCCCGTCGAGCGTTCACGACGCCGGAGCGCGTCCTCGCGCGGGTAACGGCGCGGGAAGATGCCCAGGCGGACGAGCGCGTCGCGGTACTCGTAGCGAATCGTCACTTCCCCGGCCGCGCGCGGCACGAGGTCCATGTTAATCCAATTCACGTCGTGCTGTACGTTGCGCCCGATGCCGGTCGCGGCAGACTCGTCGTCAGGCCGCGGATAGGCTTCCGCAGTCGTCGCGCCGTCGCGCGCCTGCCCCGCCGACGGGGCTTCGCCGCGACGCTTCGACTCGCTTTTGTCAGTCCCGCCCTCTTCGTATGGGACGGGGTATCTGTCCCGCCGTGGCGGCGGCACGACGACCACACGCTCGCGCTCGCGGAAGAAGACGGCTGAGATGACGCCCAGGTTGGCTGTGCGGCCGAGCTTCGCGCCGTAAGAGTCGCGCTCGGTCGTGAAGTAGAAGCGGCGCGCGCGCGACGAACTCATCTGCCAGCCGCTGATGGTGATCGTCTGGTACGGGCCTATGACCCACTTGCTCCCGTCCCACGCAGAGGTGCGGCGGGCGTCAATCGTGTTCATCCCGTCCACGGACAGCGCCACGGCCACACGCACGCCGAGCGGGTTCCTGATGCGCAGTTCATACTCCGCGCCCTCCAGCGCCTCTACGTAACTGCGGCCCCGCGCCGCATACTCTTCGAGCGGGCGGCCGTGCACCAGCACCTCCACCTCGAACCCGCCGCTGTGCGCGACCGTGGGCTCGTGTAGAGCGGACTCTGTGGCGATGAGCGTCGCACTGACGTTCGCCAGCCAGACGGGGCGCGCGAAGACTGAAGACACCAACAGAACCAGGCCGATGAGGGCGGCAAGGACAAGCGTTACTGCTGCTTTTTTCATTTCTCCCTCCCGATTTCATGAAATCAAAGGTCGGCTGTCGGGTGAACGCGGCCCGTCCCTTTTTCTTGCGGCCAACACCGCATTTTCCCCGCAGGCCGTCACAAAACGGCTGTTTCCGGGCACTCCTCTTGTGGTATAGATTAGGGCGCAAGCCGTAGTTAAATCAAACTGGATTCGCTGAGAGTTCAACTTTCCGGGGTTTCTTCTCAACACAAAGGAGGCCGCAGGCTCTCCGGGTCGGAGGGAATCTGTTTGAACACGAGCGGAGGTCAAGATTAACGCATGACGCAGAGGCCAGCGACAAAAAGCGCCGCGGACGAGCGCGCCGGGACGTTTTACGACAAGATTGCCGGCATCTACAACCTGACCTTCAAGTTCAACGGCTATGGGCGCTCGCTCCACCACTACCTGCGCACGCACCCGATTCCGCTCTCGCGCGGCGCGCGTATCCTGGATGCCGGCTGCGGCACGGGGCTCCTGACGATGGCACTCCTCAAGGCCATGGACCAGCCCGTCAGGATCACCGCCGTTGACCTCTCCGGCTCGTCCATCGTGCAGGCGAAGAAGGCCGTGGAAGAGAAGGCCGGCCGCGCCGACAAGGTCTGGTTCACGCAGGCCAACGTCCTGGCGCTCCCCTTCGTCTCCAACTCCTTCGACTTCGTCGTCACCAGCGGCGTGCTCGAATACGTCCCGCTACGCGAGGGCCTGGGCGAACTGGCGCGTGTGCTCAAGCCCGGAGGCTACATCCTGCACCTCCCCGTACGGCCCTCGCCGGTCGGTAAGCTGCTCGAAGTCATGTTCCGCTTCAAGGCGCACCACCCGCGCGAGGTCGCCGAAAATACGCGCCGCTACTTCCGCGTCGTCAAACACTACCGCTTCCCCCCGCTCCACCCCATCGGCTGGTCGAAGACCGCCGTCCTGGCACAAAAAAAATGAGACGTGATCAACGCCTCACTTCACGGGCACGAGTCTCAAAATCCTGTCGTCATCTGTCGCGGGCGTGCCGCGCCTGTCACAAATTACTATCCAGAAAATTTCTCGGAGTCAGAATAGGGATGCCACGGAAAGGATTGAGGACGAGCAAATCTTCGTCGCCGCTGACGATATCGGCGTTCCCGCTCACGGCTAGTTCCAGAAACTTATTGTCCTTATCATCCCGGCAAGCAGTTACCGAGGTTGTGATTTCGACTAGCTCAGTCTCCTTGAGCAGCGCCACGAGGAAACGCATTCGCTCACTTTCCAGCAAATATTTGTTCAACTTCTCGCGGCCGAGGACTTCGGATAATTCCAGCAGGACGGGAGTTGAAATCAGGATTGTCCCCTCGTCAAGAGCCTTATCGAAAGCCTACTGTGGGACAGAGCCGGCAAGCAGCGCCGCACTCACGATAACGTTCGTATCGAAAACGAAGCGCAAAATTAATCTTCCTCAAGTACGGACTCCAGGGTTTCCGGGGTCAGCCCTCTGCTCTGCGCCTCCCTGCTGATTTCGTCCATAGTATCCTTCAGGGAAGCGGCCTCGGCCCTGGCATATTCTTTCAGCCAGATGCCGAGCAGGATTTGCAACTTTTCCCGCTCAGATGTTGACGCCGACTTGAAGACCTGAGCCGAATCAGAGTCAAGCTCAATGGTGATTGCCTCCGTAGACATCTTAGACACCTCCAGACTTTGCCGCTCCTATTTTACTTGACGGGGACGAGTCTCAAAATCCTGTCGTCATCTTTCGCGGGTGTACCCCGGCCGTCGCGGTTCGAGGTCGAGAAGTAGAGCGCGCCGTCCGGCCCCTCGGCCACGTCGCGTATGCGCCCGTACTGCTGCTCGAACAGGCGCTCCTGACTCGTGACGCGGCGGCCGTCGAGGACGACGCGGATCATCGCCTGCCCGCGCAGGCAGCCGAAGAGGAAGTTGCCGCGGAACTGCGGGAAGAGCGAGCCGTGGTAGAACGTCCCGCTTCCGGGCGCGCACGCGGGCGTGTATTCCAGCAGCGGCGCTTCCAAACCCGCGCGCGTCTCCTTGTGATGAATAATGGGCCAGCCGTAGTTCTTCCCCTTCTCGACGATGTTGACCTCGTCCCCCCCGCCCGGCCCGTCAAAGCCCGACGGCCCGTGCTCCGTCTGGAACATCAGGTTAGTCCCTGGCTGCCAGTCCATCCCCTGCGCGTTGCGGTGGCCCACGGTCCAGATTTCCGCACGCGCGCCCTGCTGGTTGACGAAAGGATTGTCCGGCGGCACGGTCCCGTCGTCGTTCAGCCGCAGGGTCTTCCCCGCGAGCGAGTCCATCTTCTGTGCCAGATTGCGGTCGGTCGCGTCCCCCGTCGTGACGTAGAGTTTTGCGTCCGGGCCGAAGCGCAGGCGACACCCCGCGTGGTTCGGCGCGGCGGGGATGCCCTCTATGATTAACTTCCTGTCTGCGAGCGCTGTGCCAGTTTCGCGGTAGCGCGCGACGCGCACGAACTGCTGCCCGCCCTGGTCGTAAGCGTAAGAGAGATAAAGCCAGCGGTTCGAGTCGAACTGCGGGTGCAGTGCGAGGCTCATCAGCCCGCTCTCGCTTCGGGCCTCTACGTCCTCTATGACGGCCAAAGGGTCCGCGCGGAGGCGGTTGTTCTCGATGACGCGCACGCGGCCCGGCCGCTCCGTGAAGATGATGCGGCCGTCCGGCGCGAAGACAATTGACCAGGGGACTTCCAGATTGCTCGCGACCGTCTCGACGCGGAACCTGACCGCGCCGTCCGAAGTTTGCGCCGTCTCGCCTGCGCCTCTGCCCGGCGGGGCCTGGCCGCACGCGGGCAGGAGACTGAAAACGATGATGACCGAAAAGATGCGTTTCACGATTGCCCCCCTTGAATCGCCGCCAGAAACGAACAGAGGCGGCGCGTGTGAAATCCCGGCCGCCCCCTTAAAAGACCCGCTCCGTTAGACGCAACAAGGTCAGTGGGAAATGTATTCGTGCAAGAGTTTCAGCTCGTCCCCTTGTTCGTTGACTTCGACGCGGAGGATGTCGCGCATCGAGAGCATCCCGACCCAGCGCTCGCCCTCGACCACGGGCAGGTGGCGTCGCCCGATCAACTCCATCCGTTCGAGCGCTTCGTGCGGCGTGTCCTTCGTGTCAATGACCGCCTGCAACTCGCCCATCACCTCTTTGACCCGCAAGTCGGCGGGGTCAAGGCGACTGAGGAGGACGTTGTTGAGCAAGTCCCGCTCGGTCAGGATTCCGACCAGGCGGCCGCCGTCGTCTAAGACGCAGACGCCGCCGACTTTGCGCCCCGCCATGTACTCGGCCGCCTCCAGCACGCTCAGGTCGTCGCGCACGGAATACGGCTCGCGCTCACGAATCACGTCTCTGATAGTAATCATGGCCTGCCCCCCGCAACGTTTTGAAAGAGCGTGCACCCATTATAAAGCAAGCGGACTCGGCTTCAAGGAAAAAAGGATGGAGTCACTTCTCTGCGGCTTTGCGCCTTTGCCTGAGAAAAAGTTTCACGCTGGAGGCGCTAAGAAGCTCAGCGCGCGACCAGCTCGCTGACGAGCGGAATCATCACCCTGAAGGTCGAGCCCTGCCCAGGCCCATTGCTTTCGGCGTGGACGGTCCCGCCGTGCAGCTCGACTAAATGGCGCACGATGGCGAGGCCCAGTCCGAGCCCGCCGTGCACGCGCGTGGTGGACATGTCCGCCTGCCTGAAGCGCTCGAAGACGTAGGGCAGGAATTCCGGCCCAATGCCCTCGCCCGTGTCGCTCACAGCGATTAGGACGTGCGCGCCCTCGCGCTCCAGCTTGACCTCGACGCGCCCGCCGCGTGGCGTGAACTTGACGGCGTTCGAGAGCAGGTTCCAGGCCACCTGTTGAAGCCGCGCCGGATCGCCCGCGATAGCGCCGACGCCGGTGTCAATCACCTTCTGAATGCTGACGCCCTTGGCCTCCGCGGCCGGGCGCAGGGCGTCTATGGACGCCTCTATGCACGCGACCGGGTTGATGAGTTGCACGTCCAGGCTCATCTTGCCCGTGATGATGCGCGATACGTCCAAGAGGTCTTCGATGATCTGCGTCTGCAAGCGCGCGTTGCGCTCGATGGTCTGGAGCGCGCGCTCCGCTGCCTGCCCGTCCAGTTCGCCGCTGCGTAGCATGCCCGTCCAACCGCTGATGGCCGTCAAGGGCGTCCGCAATTCGTGCGAGACGGTGGCGAGAAATTCGTCCTTCAGGCGGTTGGCGCTCTCGGCTTCGGCCCGCGCCGCCTGCTCGCGCTCAAGCAAGCGCTCGCGCTCCTCCAACACGGCGCGTAGACGGTCTTCGGTCTGCTCGTGCTCGGCTATCGCGGCTTCGAGCGACCTGGCCTTCTGCTGCAACTCGATGATGACGCGCAGACGGTCGTCCGCCGAGTAGAGTTCCGTATAGCTCTCGGAGGGGATGACGGCCGAGTGCGTCGCGCACACGTCGGCGAGCGACGCGGTCAGCTCACGGCCATCGAAGTTTTTCATCGGGTAAGCGCAGAAGAGCGAGAAGGGGTGAGACTGCTGCAAATCGTTCCAGAGTTCTTCGAGGCTGACGGCGGCGGCGTGACGCCCTTCCCCGCAGAGGTGCGCGACCATGTCACCGAAGACGCGCGCGCGCCCACGGCCCGCGCGTGCCACCTGACTGACGAGACGGCCGACGACCTCGTTGAAGCGCTCCGGCTCGGGCCGCCCGTCAACCATGAACGTCGCCAGTGTCTCGGCAGCGTCCAACGAGACGTACTGCCCTTTCGCGCGCGCGTCCGTCAGGCCCAGGCCCGAAGCCCGCAAACGCTCGTCCAACCCCTCGCGGTGCGCCTTGCCCGCCACGACGACGCAGCCCTCGCCCGCGCTGAGCCCCGCGCCGATGAAGCCGCTCAGCGAGTTGAGCAAAAACTCGTCCGCCTCGTAGAACTGCACGAAGTGGTCGTGCCCGCTCATGCCGCTCCAACACGCGCTCGGGGTTAGCGGCAGCGCGGCAAAATTGTCCGCGTCGTCATTGACCGCCTCATAAAAATGCCTGCCTCCCTTTTTCGCTCTAACCAAAATCAGCCTCCTCCGTCCAAGTGCCGGGGGATTTATTCCGTCCTGGCAGTCGTGTCACCGGCCCGCGTCGGCAGCCGTGCCTGTCTCGGTGGATTAGAAATTGTGCCAGGCCGGTCGGGTGTCCGTGAGCCTGAGGATCACGTTCGGAGGAACGTGAACGCGCGTATTCTAACGCTCTTCCGGTTGGAAGGCTATCAGAAAAGGGAGCCCTGTGCCGACGGCCTGCGGAAGGTCGTGCGCGGCTCGCCCTCGTAAGCCCGCCGCCCCTCCTGGTTGAAGCCGAGCCGCTTGCAGTAGACGCGGAAGAGGCGCTCCTGCGTCTCCCAGAACTCGCCCTTGCCGCGCATGCGCTCGCCGAACCGGCTGGAGTTGAGCCGCCCGTCGCGCGCCTCGCGTATGCGGTTGAGGACGCGCTGCGCCTTGGTCGGGAGCCGCTCGCGCAGGCGCTGCTCGAAATAGTCCGCGACGCTGCCGGGTAAGCGTAGCATCGTCATGAAAGCCTCGGTCGCGCCCGCCGCACGCGCCCGCTTCAGGAGTTCGGGGATGTCCATGCTCAGGCCCGGAATGACCGGCGCGATGCCGATCCCGACCTTGATACGAGCGTCGGCCAGTTCCTTCATCGCCTTGAAACGCGCGTCCGGCGAGGGCGCGAACGGCTCGACCGCGCGCGCCGTCTCGTAATCCGCGAACGGGATTGTGAAGTAGACAGAAGCGGCCGCGCGCTGTGCCAATTCCGCCAGGAGGTCAACGTCCCGGCGGATCAGCGCGGACTTGGTGACGATGCTGACGGGGTTGCAAAATTCGAGGCAGACTTCCAGGCAACGGCGCGTCAACTTATAGTGCGCTTCGAGCGGGACGTAAGGGTCCGACGTGAAGGAGAAGACGAGCGTGTCCCCGCGCCAGCTCTTGCGCATCAACTCGGCGCGCAGCAATTCCGGCGCACGAACCTTGACGACGAGCTTGCGCTCGAAGTCCGTGCCCGCGCCGTAGCCCAGGTACTCGTGTGTCGGCCGGCTGAAACAATAGGTGCAGGCGTGCGCGCAGCCGCGGTAACAGTTGATCGAATAATCGAAGCCCACGTCCGGGCTCTTGTTGTGCGTGATGATCGAGCGCGTCTCCGTCTCCTCGAAGACCTCTACGCGCGCCTCGGGCGGCTCGCCGATCCATTCGACCGTGTGCGTGAGCCAGGGGTTAGGAGGGTTTTCGATGTAGCGCATGTGAATGGGCTCGGGCCTTACCGAGACTTAGACATTGAAGCAAATCATTTACGCTTTCGGGAGGAGAATATTGTCCGTCAAGAGATTCTATGCTTCAATTACCCGAGCAAGTCAATGACACTCTTCGATTATCGGAGCAACCAGTTGAAAATCCGGCCCGCCTTAATCCTTCTGTCCGTCCTGGCAATCACGCCGCATGCTCAAACGCAGAACGGCGCACCGGTTGTGAAAACCGGCCGCGTGGACGAAGTCGTCAAAAAGGCCGCTCAAAAATTCATGAGCGATTCGCACAGCGTCGGCCTGTCGGTCGGCGTCTATCAAGACGGCCGGACCTACACGCACAACTTCGGCGAAGTCGCAAAGGGCAAAAAAGAGAGCCCGACCAGGCACACGATTTACGAGGTGGGCTCCATCACCAAAACGTTTACGGGCCTCCTGCTCGCCCGCGCCGCCGCCGAGCGGAAAGTGAGCCTGGACGACGACGTGCGCAAATACCTGGACGGCAGCTACCCGAACCTGGAATTTGAAGGGCGGCCCATTAAACTCTTCCACCTGATTAACCACACCTCGGGCCTGCCGTTCACCTTGCCGAATCACCCGGAACTTTTCAAGAACCCTGACTATTACGAGCTTCCCAAAATTCTGACGCGCATTGAGAGCAGTTACACGCGGGCCAATTTTTACGACGACTTGCATAAAGTCAAGTTGGATAAAGTTCCCGGCACAGAGTTCAGATATTCGAATTCCGGCGCGCAGTTGTTGGGCTTTATCCTGGAAAAGGTTTATCGAATGCCCTATGAAAAAATAGTGCTGAAAAAAATCGCCGGCCCACTGAAGATGACGGAAACGAAGCTCACCTTGACCGGCCCCGAGAAGAAACGACTGGCACAGGGACACTACGAGAACGGCAGCGTTGCCCTGCGAGTCACGCCGCAATCGCAAGCCGCGGGGGGACTGCATTCCACGGTCTCGGATATGTTGAAGTACGTCCGGTTTCACCTGGACGAAAGCGACGAGGCTGTGAAATTGTCGCACCAGACTACTTGGGGAGATATCAAGTATTACGCGTCGGGCTTGAACTGGCAGATGATCCAAACTCCCGGCGGGCACAGAAAAATCTGGCAGAGCGGCGGGACTTTTGGCTTTTCCAGTCACTGCGTGATCTTCCCCGAGCTAAGAATGGGCATAGTGCTACTGTCGAACGAATCCGACGTAAACTCGCAGGGGCGATTGAATGAAATGGCGAACGAGATACTGGCCGGGGTCGGGGTGAATTAAGGCAGGCCGCAGGCAGGCTTTCAGACGTGGCATCAGATTTGGGCCGCCCGCGCGATGCTCGGCGGGTTAGTTTGTCATACTCGCCCTTCGGACTTACGGCTTATCCAGCCCCGCGCGGCAGCACGGACTCTATGCTGTGCAGTAAGACATAGACCTGGTCCGGCTCGCCGCTGTCGTCACTCTTGAGCGAGAGCGCGACGTAGTCGTTGGTGACTTCCGTGATGGTGCCTTCGTAGACGCCGCCGGAGACGGTCTTGATGTCAACGGACTGGCCCTTGTAGCGCCTGAGCATGTTCTCTGCGTCCTGCATGTCCCGCCTCATACGGCCTCCTACTCTTTCACGGCCCACGTAACGAAAAAGAACCTGTACTTGTTGTCAGGGTCTTCGACTGTGACGAAGCGCCCGCCCCAGCCCTCGTCCGTCGGCGGCTGAAGGATGAGGCCGCGCCGCTTCAACTCCTCGTAATAAGCGTCCACGTCCTCCACGCCCAGAAAAAAGTGGCAGCCGCGCCCGCGGCGCAGCATCGTCTCAAGTTGCTCGACCAATGTCAGCCGCGTGCGCCCGGCCCTGAGCGTCGCCATCGGCGGCTCTGATTCCGGCGTGTGCGTCTCAAGCTCGAAGCCCAGTTGCTCGTGATAGAACAAGAGTGCGTCCGGCAGACTGTTGATTTCCAGAAAAAGCAGGTCGAGTCCGGTGAAGGCCATCAAAACATCTCGCGTTCGGCAGGTCGCAACCCTCGCGCGCCTACCTGAGAACCAGATAAATCCCGTAGCCGCCGCAGACCAAAATGGCCCAGAACATCACTTCCAGGGTCACGCCGAACCAGGAGTGTGCGATCCTTCGCCTGTTTTCGAGGCGGCGGATTGCGCCGTGGGCCATCAGTATTCCGACCACGACCAGCGCGAGCGCCAGGATAGCCAGCGGCCAGAGAAACCATATCCACTGAAACCTGACGAGCAGGGCCAGCACCAACCCGGCCCCTATGAAGAGAATCGCGCCGAGGCTCTGCACGGCCGCCGCCTCTACCTGCAAGGGCGGCGAGGTGTCCGGCCGAGCGGCGGCGGCCGCCCCGGCGTCCGTCACGTCCACGCGCCGCTCGGCGTCGTAGGCACGGCGCGCCCGCTCATTTCTGAGCACGCCGTAGGCTTCGTTGAGCGACTTCATCTCCTCTTCGTCGCCGCCGCGGTCCGGGTGATGCTCGACGGCCTTGCGCTTGTAGAGACGTTCGATGTCGCTCGCGGAGGCGTCCACGCCCGCGCCGAGGATTGAGTAATAATCTTTGCTCGCATCGAACTGGCTCATGTGTCTGGCGATTTTAGAGACGCGATTTTAGATTTGCAATGCGGAACAGTGGTCAGTGGTCAGTGGTCAGTGGTCAGTTAAAAGAAAGACAAAAAAGAACTGTGCCATTCGCGCCGGTTGCTTTTCTTTAACTGACCACCGACCACTGACCACTGACCACTTTTTTTCTGACCACTGCGCTGTGCTACTCTTAGGCGAGAGACGAAATCATGGCACAAGCATTTGATGCGGGCGACGATCTTATTTTTCAGCTCGAAAGCGGCTTCGGGCTGCTGCGCGTGCTGGCCGTCGAAGAGCGCGAGGAGGGCACGGTCTGGCACCTGCTCGCCTACGAGGAGTTGTTCCCGGACGTGGAGACGGCGGAGGCCGCGCTCGCACGGGCCGGCGCGCTGCACGTACGCAAAAGCCACATGGCGCTCACCAATCGTGCCTTCGAGCGGACGCCCGCCGCGCGCCTGGGGAATCGCCCCGTGACGGAAGAAGAGTTGGAAGCATACCGCGAGTGGATGACGAGCGGCGGCCAGGTCTCCGACCGCTCCGCGCTCCTGATGCTCGGCCTGCGGTGAAACCATGTCTCAACTCTTTTCTTTGCGTCTTTGCGCCTCCAGCGTGAGAAAAACTGTTTCACGCTGGA
>DATFCB010000284.1:0-6003 GCA_035253525.1 Pyrinomonadaceae bacterium
AGGCCGTCGCCAAAGCCCTCCAGAACCGCATCGTCAAATAACAAGCGCAACGACTCAACCCTTTGCGCCTCAAGTTTTCTCTTTGCGCCTTTGCGTGAAGCTTTTTAGTTTCTCGTAAAGGCACAAAGTAAAAACTAAAGGCGCAAAGGGTTGAGTGAAGGAGTTGCTTGAGTTTTGAAAGTGAATGGAGAGTGAATCATGGCTGCAACGGCTAAGCAGAAGGAGCAAGGTGGGAATATGGGGAGGCGCGGGACGCGCGTTTCCAGAAAAGACCAGATACTTGCCCTCTACCTTTCGGGCATGACCGAAATCGAAGACCTCGCTATCATCACGGGCGCGCGGCCCAGCTACGTCGGGTCCGTGCTACAGGAGTCGGGGCTGGTCAAAGACTACTTCGACCTCTACACCTCGACGACGCATCCGATGAACGTCTACTCCAAGTTCTTCGCCAACAAGCTCGGCTTCAAGGACGAGGAGAAGGCGCGGCAGAGTGTGGAGACGATTGACCAGCTCTACAGCCAGTTCGAGTTGGCGGGCGACCGCGCGGGCCAGCATCACGCGCTACAGATGGCGCTTGTCATGTTCGACCGCGCGCGTTGGACCGGCAAGGGACGCGAGGCGGACATCTTCCGCCAATGGATGCTGGCGAAATTAAACGAGGCCGAACTGACGGACAGGGAAGTCGAAGGGGAAGGCAACTCGATGGGCGACAATCAAACTGAACAAGGCGGAGAATAATGGCGACCAGGAAAAAGGCAGTATCGAAGAAGTCGAACAAGAGTTCGACTAAGAGCGGAGGGAAAAAGAAACAGGCAGCCAGGGGCAGGGAAACGGGGACGCAGAAGCAGCCCAAGTCTCCCATGCCTGCGCAGCATCAGGAGAAGCCGGGGCTTGAGTCGAAGGTAACGCCGAAGCCGGAATACAAGGCACCACTTTACAAAGGCTCGGACAAGCTCGAAGGCAAAGTGGCCCTGATAACCGGCGGCGACTCAGGGATAGGCCGCGCCGTCGCCGTGCTCTACGCGCGCGAGGGTGCGGACGTTGGTCTGGTTTACTTGCCGGAAGAGCAAGAGGACGCCGAAGTGACGCAACGCGCGGTGGAGGCCGAAGGCCGCCGGGCGCTGCTCATTCCCGGCGACGTTAAATACGCGGACTTCTGCCGCGAGGCTGTCGAGCGCACCGTCACAGAGTTTGGCAAGCTGGACATCCTCGTCAACAACGCGGCCTTCCAGCAGCACCAGAAGCAGCTCGAAGACATCTCCGAAGAGCAGTGGGACCGCACTTTCAGGACGAACATCTACGGCTATTTCTACATGGCGAAGGCCGCGCTCGCGCACCTGAAGAAGGGCGACTGTATAGTCAACTGCGGCTCCATCACGGGACTCGAAGGCAGCAAAGAGTTGTTGGACTATTCGGCGACGAAGGGCGCGATTCACGCCTTCACGAAATCGCTGGCACAGAATCTGGTCGAGCGCGGGATACGCGTCAACTGCGTCTCGCCCGGCCCCGTCTGGACGCCGCTCAACGCCGCAGACAAGCCTGCGGAGGAGGTCGCCAAGCACGGCGCGGACGCGCCCATGAAGCGCCCCGCGCAGCCCGAGGAGATCGCGCCGGCCTTCGTCTTCTTCGCCTCCGAAGCAGATTCGAGCTACGTCACAGGCGAAGTCTTAACGCTTCTCGGCGGCGACACCACCGCGGGGTAAAGAAAGTTTCAGGTTTCAGGTTCTGAGTTTTTAACTTGAAACCTGAAACCTGAAACTCTCTTCACCGCACTTCTATCTTCCACATCAATTCGCTCACGGGCTCGGCCGTGATCTCGACGCTCAGGAATTTTTTGATGACTTCTATGTTGGTCGTCGTGTGTAGGGAGGGCGGGACGGTCAGGTAAGAGCCGCCGCCGGCGAGGGCGAGTGGGATGAGTAGCTGGTCGGCGAGGTGTTCGCCGACGGGCGCATCGGAGGCGAGGTATTGCTCGACCTCGTCGGCGACGCGCGCGGCGATTGTTTCGGCGCGGACGCCGCGCTCGCCTATGCCTGTGAGGACTTCGGTGACCTGCGCGCTCTCTATCTCGGCGGTCAGCACGTTGCCCGGACTGAAAGCGTTGTCGGAAGTTTCAACGCGGAGTTGCCCGCTGTCCCAGCCGAGGCGCTCGCTGATGACGCCCAGTTCTCTTTCGCCTATGCTCGGCGGGAGCTTGACGACCAGCGCGCGTGCGCGCTTCGTGCTTATCTCGCCGCGCTCAGTTAACTCGAACCCCCGACGCGACCCGCCCGGCTCTATCTCCACGTGAATACGCCCGCCGCCCGGCGGGTAAAATCCGTAACGCTCAAGCTCGATGGTGACGCGCGGACCTGTCCGATTCACGAGGGGGAGAAAAGCCTTCTGAAGAAACTCGAAGGGCGGGGCGTGCACGTTGTGCGTCCCGCCTTCGAGCGTCAGGCGGCTGGGGCCGTCGGCGATCATGAGCGGCGGGAGCACGGTCTGAAGCACGAGCGTCGTGCTGCCTGCGGTCCCTATGCTGAAGGTGTAATCGCCTGGAGTCACGCGGCCCGGAACAAATGTAAATTCGCGCGAGCCGACGCCCGCGCCGTCCACCTGTGCGCCGCCAATCTCCGCGGCTGAGGTGACGGCCGTCAAGTGTTGGCGCTGTAGCCCCGGTTTGTCGCGGCGGGCGCGAACGTTGAAGATGCGGAACGGCTTTCCGGTGATGAGCGAGAGCGCGCACGACGTGCGTATGATCTGCCCGCCGCCCTCGCCAAATGAGCCGTCAATTGTAATCATTTCCGAAGCAAACCCCCTTAGCGTCTCCAGCGTGAGTGGTTTAGGTTTTATCACGCAAAGGCGCAAAGACGCTAAGGGGGTTTTGAATGAGAGGCCGTCACTGGGGACGCCTGTAAAATTGGTCAGTGAGCCTGCCGCGACGTTGCCGCTTAAATTGGTCAGGGTCTTGGCCGCGAGACTTGCGCCTGCTATTTTGACTGACCCGCCGCCGGGACATCGGTCAACGTCTTTCAGTCTGACCGGCGTGCTGAACGGATTTCTCAGAGCTAATCTTTAGTCTCCCTTTGTTTCCGGCCCGGAATTGGCACAAAATTTAGTGGCACGCGGCTCGCTAAAAGCGAATGCGCGCCAGGCTTCATCGAGCGCCTTCCTTTAACAGCGAGCGTCAGCGTCAAATGGCTCACTCCGCGCGAAAGCCGGGGACGGCAACGTGGGGCGCTGCGCGCACAGTTTGTGGTGACGCGCGGCGATTAGACTTGAGCGCGGATTGAAAAACGGTTAGTATGAATTACAGGAGGCTATGGCTCGCCGCAGGGCTCTTAGCCTCCTGTAACTGTGCCCCTCCAATCGCCGGCAAGATTGCCGGCGCGCTAGCTCGGTCGAAGTCATCGAGCCTCACTCGGTAACGGCGACAGGTATCCCGATTTTAATGAAACTCAGACCTCGTTTGACGGAATACTATCTGAGGCTCCTGATCGCCTGCGGCGCGGGGGCCGTCGCCTTCTCCGTATCGCGCCTGAGCGTGGACAGGCTCGACGGGCGTTTTCTGCTGCTCGCCGCCGTGACGCTCTGCATAGGCTCTCGCATCACGGTCAAAATCCCGCGCCTCAGCTCGCACATCTCCATCTCGGACACGTTCATCCTGCTGACCATACTGCTCTGCGGCGGCGAAGAGGCCGTGCTCCTGGCCGCGCTCGACGGGTTCTGTTCGACGCTGCACATTTCGAGGAAGACGAAGACGTTTCTCCTTAACGCCTCGGTCACGGCGCTTTCGACTTTCGTCACCGTCTGGGTGCTGCGCTTCCTTTTCGGGCCGGTGGAGAATCACGTACAGAACGGCGGCTCTGCGTCTTTCCTCATCGCACTCTGCGTGATGGGGGTCGTGCAGTACGTCGTCAACTTCGGCCTCGTCGTCGTCGGCGTGGCGCTCAAGACGGGCGAGCCCATCCTGCGCACGTGGCGCAGGCACTACCTCTGGACTTCCGTTACGTACTTCGCGGGTGCGAGCGCGACCGGCATCATCACCATGCTCGTCGGCCTCATAGGCTTCACGGCGTTCATCGTGGTGATGCCCATCGTCGCCATCGTTTATTTTACCTACCAGACTTATCTCAAGAACATAGAGTCTACCGAGCGGCACGTGGCAGAGCTTCAGGAGAGCGAGGAGCGTTTCCGCAGCGCCTTCGACTACGCCGCCATCGGCATGGCCCTGGTCTCGCCGGAAGGGAAGTGGCTTCAGGTCAATCGCTCGCTCTGCGAGATGGTCGGGTATTCCGAACATGAGCTGCTCGGGATGAGCTGGGAGTCCATCACGCACGCGGACGACCTTAGCACCGTCCGAACGCAGGTCGAGCAACTGCTCGACGGCCGCATCCCGACCTACCAGACCGAGAAGCGCTACATACACAAGAACGGCGGCGAGGTCTGGATTTTCCTGAGCATCTCTTTGACGCGCGACCTTGAGACGAAGTCCACGCGTCTCATCTTTCAGACGCAGGACATCACGGACCGCAAGCGCGCCGAGCGCCAGTTGCTCCACGACGCCTTCCACGACACGCTGACGGGGCTGCCGAATCGCGCCCTCTTCGTTGACCGCTTGAAGCAGGCGCTGGCGCGCACACGCCGGCTCGGGCCGCACCAGTTCGCCGTTCTCTTCCTCGACCTGGACCGCTTCAAGGTCATCAACGACTCTCTGGGACACATCGTTGGCGACCAGCTTCTAGTCGGCATCGCGCGCAGGCTGGAAGCGTGCCTGCGTCCGGGCGACACCGTCGCGCGACTGGGCGGCGACGAGTTCACGATTTTGCTGGAAGGCGTGACGGACATTGGCGAAGCCATACGCGTGGCCGAGAGGGTCGAGAAGGAGCTTTCGTCGCCCTTCAATTTGATGGGGCACGAAGTCTTCACGACCGTCAGCATCGGCATCGCCCCGAGCACGACCGGCTACGACAGCCCGGCCGAAATCCTGCGCGACGCGGATACGGCCATGTATCGCGCCAAGTCGCTCGGCAAGGCCCGCCACGAAATCTTTGACAAGACCATGCACGCGCGCGCCGTCAGCCTCATGCAGCTGGAGAACGACCTCAGGCGTGCCGTCGAGCGCCAGGAGTTTTTGCTCTACTACCAGCCCATCGTCTCGCTTGAGACCGGGGAGATTTGCGGCGTCGAAGCGCTGATGCGCTGGCAGCACCCGGAGCACGGCCTGATCGCACCGGCCGCCTTCATCCCCGTGGCGGAGGAGACCGGGCTCATCCTGCAAATGGGCCAGTGGGGCTTGCGCGAAGCCTGCCGCCAGTTGCGCGAATGGCAGAGGCAGTTCGCCATCGGCAACGCTTTTCAGGTCAGCGTGAATCTTTCGAGCAAGCAGTTTTCGCAGCCGGACTTGATAGAGCAGATCACGTGCGCCCTGCGGGACACGGGGCTCGACCCGTCGGGCCTGAGGTTGGAGATCACGGAGAGCGTCGTGATGGAGAACATTGAGAGCGCGACCGACATGCTCAGGCAGTTGCGCGACCTCGGCGTCGAAGCGAGCATAGACGATTTTGGCACAGGCTACTCAAGCCTGAGCTACCTCCACCGCTTCCCGATAACTATCCTGAAGATTGACCGCTCCTTCGTCAGCGGGATGAGCAACCAGACGGAGAACGTGGAGATCATACGCTCAATCGTCATGCTCGCGCGCAACCTGGGGATGACGGTCGTCGCCGAGGGCGTCGAGACCGAAGAGCAGGTCGCGCAGCTCCGCGAGCTGGGCTGCAAGCACGCGCAGGGCTACCTCTTCTCGCGCCCGGCCCGCGCCGAAGACGCCGCCCAATTCCTCTCCAAGCCACGTCTCTACTCGCCGCCCCCGCCACCTTCCGAAATTCTCATCCTCGGAGAAGACTCGCGCGTGGCGTGAAACGATCCGGGAAACCTGCCAGGCTTGCTGAAAGCAAACTCACGCCGCTCTCGCTCTCAATCTATATCGGTTTGCAATTGAGTGTAGCCTGAAGAAAAACATCT
>DATFCB010000285.1:0-5633 GCA_035253525.1 Pyrinomonadaceae bacterium
GCCTCGCCTGGCGGCCTGACAGTAAAGCCTTCGCCCCCTCCTCCTCCGAGCACTTCCGCCACACGCCCGACGGCTGGCAACGCATCCCGGACGAAATGGCCGCGGACATCATCTACGACAACGCGGAATGATGAATGATGAATGAAAAGAGATTTGTAATTGAGTGCGGCGCGGAGGAAAGTCTCACGCAAAGGCGCAAAGGCGCGAAGAAAACGATTAAGCTTTTCTTCGCGCCTTTGCGCCTTTGCGTGAGCTGTTTTTCTGTAGGCTCCACTCAATATTACTCGTAAATGATGTCGGCGGCCATCTCGTCGGGGACGCGTGTCCATCCGTCGGGCGTGTGGCGAAAGTGCTCTGTGGAGGAAGGGGCGAAGGCTTTGGGCTCGGGCTGCCAGGCGAGGCGCTCGACGTTGATGAAGGGGTGCTTGACGCGTATGACGTTGAACGTGTTCGGCTCGCCGCGGTGGCGCGTGGACGTGGCCGTGCCCGCCGAGATGACGAGCGCGCTGTGGCCCGCGATCTTGTAGCGCGCGGAACTGTGCCCCGTGTGGCTGATGTGCAGGTGGCCCGCGAGCAGCACGTCCGCGCCGCAACTGGCTATCGCCTCCATCGCCATCTGCGCGCGGCCTACGAGTTCGTCCTCGTCGTGCCCCTCGGGCAAGTCGAAGGGGTGGTGCGTGACGATGATCTTCGTCACCTCTTCGGGGAAGTGGCACAGTTTGTCGCGGATGGCGGTGACCTGCGCTTCGTTGACTCGCCCGTCCTTGATGGTCAGCGAGCGGGCCGTGTTGATGCCGAGGACGGCGACCTCCTCGTCCGAGTAGAAGGGCGTCAGGTCATCTGTGATGTAGCGCTTGTAATTTTCGAGCGGGTCGAAGAAGCGCTTGAAGACGTTGTAGAGCGGCACGTCGTGATTGCCGGGGACGATGATCTGCGGCGAGGGCAGGCGGTCCAAAAACTCCTTCGCCTCCTCGAACTGCTTGCTCCGCGCGCGCTGCGTCAAATCGCCCGACACGACCACCACGTCCGGCCCAATCTCCGTCACAGTCTTAATCACCGGCTCGATGATTGACTTGTCAACCCAATCGAAGTGCAGGTCTGAGAGATGGACTAACTTGCGCATAGAACTCTCCTTAGTGATAAGTGATGAGTGATAAGTGATAAGCAAAAGAAGGAAGGTTTTGCTTATCACTTATCACTCATCACTTATCACTTCCTTCCGGCACTAGCACGCGCAGCGCGCCGGGGCGCACGCGGTAGTGTAGGGGCGTCGTCATGATGTTGACTTCGCCGTCCGTGGCGACGCGCAGGCGCTTGGGCCGCCGCGTTTCTATGAAGACCTCTTTGGTGCAGAGCGCGTCAAAGTCCTGCTCGTCGCGCAGGCCGCCGAAGAGCGCACGCCAGGCCAGGCGCAGCAAGCCCAGCCGGCCCGTGCGGTGCGCCACGTAAAGGCTCAGTTGGCCCGCGTCTATGCAGGAGCGCGCGCCGACGTTGAAGCTCTCCATCTCGTATTCGTTGTTGCCGACGAAGACGAACGGGGTGCTGCGTACGAGCCGCTGGTCGTCCGTGCTGAGCCGCACGTTCAGAAACGGGTAGCGCTTCAGCATCGTCAAAGTGGCCCACAGAAACGCGGGCCATTTGCCGCGCCCGAGCCGCTCCTGCTGCTTCTCGCGGTGGCGCACGATGCTCGGGTAGAGCCCCAGGCTTGAGTTGTTGAGAAAGATACGGCCCTCCACCTCGCCCACGTCAACGCGTGCCTCGCGGCCTTCGAGCGCGACGCGCGCCGCCCCGTCCAGGTCGAGCGGGATGTGCAGGTCTTTGGCGAAGTGGTTGAGCGTGCCTAAGGGGAGGACGCCGAGCGTGCGGTCTGTGTCGATGACCACGGAGGCCACGGCGTTGATGGTCCCGTCGCCGCCGCCCGCGATGATGGGCTGGCAATTGTCGCTGACGGCGCTACGCGCGAGGTCAATAATCTCCTCGCCGCTTTGTGCCAGCGAGATGCGCGCCTCCACGTTGCTCTCGGAGAAGATTTCGGCGAGACGCGCGCGCGCCTGCTCTTTATCGCCCGTGCCCGAAGTGTCGTTGAGGATGACGGCCGGACGCACGGCAGCGGGTCGTCCGTCCTGCGCCTTGGTTTGCGGGCGAGCCTTGGGGTCTTCCTGTTTCTTCACCTCGAACATCGCGCGCCCCGTTTTGATTCCACACCTGACGTAGAGGAAAGCCGCGATTTCACGCAAAGGCGCAAAGAGAAGACGTAAGACGCAAAGGGTTGAGCACAACTCAGGCTCTTTGGCTTTCTTTGCGCCTTAAGTTTTGTCTTTGCGCCTCCAGCGTGGACGGTTCGTTTTTCCTAACTGCCGTCTGCGCTCAGCGGTCCAGGTCGAGGACGGAATTGTCCGCGCCGCGCTCCTCACTTTGCGCGCCGTAGCCGCGATTCTCGCTCGTGGCGTAAGAGGAGGTGGACGAGCCGCGCGAGGCCGCGCCCGACGAAGACGCAGCGGCACTCGCCGCACGCGCCCCGCCGGCATGGCCGCCGCCCTCACTGTCCTGTCCGCCCGACTGCTCGGCCGCCGCGCCGCCGGTTTCTCGCTGCTTCTGCTGCCCGCCGCCACCGCCCTGGCCCTGCTTGTTAGAGAGGTCAACACCGAACAACTCTCTGACCTTGTTGAAGAGCGCGGGCAGGACGACCGTGTGCGCCGTGCTCGACAATTCTTCCATGAAGCGGTTGCCGAGCGAAGAGACCTCCGCTTGCAAGCGGTCGTAGGCGGATGTTTCCTTGAAGCGTTCGAGCAGGCCGGGCCGCTGCGGCTTCTCCTCCTCCGCCTGCTCCTCGCCGCCCAGCGAAGCGTAGGCGTAATCCGCGCCGCGCGGCGGATTGTAATCACCGGCCTCCGCTTCGTCCGCCTCGTCGGTCACGCGCTCGTAAGCGGAGTCCTGGCCGCCGCCGCGCAGGCTGTCCGTGATCGGCTGTGCCGCGTAGGAGTGGCCGTGGAACGCCGTGCGGCGCTGCACGTCCTCGTCCTCGTACCTCTGCGGCGTCGCGCCCGTGCGCGCGTACACGTCCGTCTCCTCCGCCGAGGGGTAGTCGTCGCGGCGACCGCCGCCGCCACCGCCTTTGAGCGCCCCGGCCAGGCCGTAGCCGAGCAGGAATCCGGCCGAGAGCGCACCGACGCTGAAGGCGACGGGGTTCCGGCGGAAGTGGTGACGCCAGTCGAGCGCGTCCGAGACCGTTTCTTTCATAGAGTAGTATTGATTGGTCACTGTCTCTTTAATCTCCGTAACAGTTTGCGTGATGGTTTCGCGCGCCTCTTCCATCCGACGCTGAAGCTCTTCCTTACTAGGCTCACCGCCGTCGCCGCGCGCCAGCCCTAGAGTTCCTTCTTCAGCCATTCTTTGTCCTTTCTGAGTTCATCAACGCTGCGGTTCGGGACGATGTCCTGCTTCGCCATGCGGTTCTTCGCCTTGACGATGAAGATCGCGCCGACAATCAGGTAGAGCGCGCCCGTGATGACGAAGCCGAGCGCGAGGCGCACGGCCGGGTCCATTCGTTCAGGCATCAAGGAGCCGACGAACAGCGCGACCGCCACGTTGACGATGGCGAAGCCGACGGCCGCGATGATGCCGCCGATGAGAATCGTAATCGCGTTGCGCGTGTAAGCGCTGACATCCTCTTTGATCTCGACTTTGAGTAAGCTGAGCTTCGTGTCGAGCAGCGTCGTCACGCCGTCGCTCAAGCGCCCGAAGAGCGCGGGCAGACCTTCAACGTCGGCCTGCGCCTCCGAGTTCCTGGCGGGCGCGGCCGCCGTCCTCTTCTCTAAATCGGCCATCGCTCCCTCCTTGAAGGGATGAGGGCGGAGGGATGAGGGATGAATGAAAGCCGTTGAAGCAAAGGTTCAACGAGCGATTCACTCAACCCACTTCATCCCTTATCCCTCATCCCTCATCCCTAACGTCGGCTTCCGCGGATCAACATGCCGAGGACGAGTCCGGCGGCGGCCGAGATCAGGATCGCCTGACCCGGATTCTGCCGCGCGTAGTCTTTGGCCTGGTTGGCGACCTCTTTGACATCCGTGTTCTTCAGCTCGGAGAGCTTGTCGCCGATGGCGGAGACTTTATCGCCCAAGTAGTCCTT
Organism: Pyrinomonadaceae bacterium; assembly: GCA_035253525.1. Lineage (GTDB taxonomy): Bacteria > Acidobacteriota > Blastocatellia > Pyrinomonadales > Pyrinomonadaceae > QHXM01. The sequence continues at coordinate 4,133 of DATFCB010000285.1, forward strand.
GGCGGTTGAGGCGGCCTCGGCGATCTTCGCGCCGTAGCCCTTGTCCTGAGCGGTCGCGGTGGCCGCGCCCGCGCCGCCGCCCGTGCCCTGGCCGGTGGTCGGCGTCAGGCTCTGCGAGCCCGTGCCCGTATCACGCGTCGTCCCGGCGTCGGTCGCGCCAGTGCCCGCGCCGCCCGTCGCCTGTCCGCCCTGTCCTGGGGTGTATCCGCCTGGGGTTCTGTTCTCTGACATTTCGTCTTCTCCTTCGGTAAAAAGTATTTCATCCGCAGCCCGCGGGCCGGATGAGTATCGCGAGAGAGTTTGCAAAAATTGGTCGCTCCCGCCGCAACTGAGCAAAAAACGTGCCGACGAGCAACGCCCACGCGGCCCGCAAAGCCACGCGCCATAAATAAAAGAGAACCGTGGCCGTGCCCCCCTTGAGCGGGCACGACTACGCTTACTTGCTCTTGTTGCGAAAAGGTACGTGATACTTTAACGCAAAGGTCGGGAACAGTACAGCGGAGCAGCGGTCAGTGGTCAGTGGTCAGTTAACAGAAAGACAAAAGCAGCCTGCGTGATTGGCGCGGCTGCTTTTTCTTAACTGACCACCGACCACTGACCACTGACCACTTTTTTTGCAACCAAAGCCGCCTTGACTTCGTTTGGTAGGAGATGGTAAGTAAGTACTTACTTTTAAGCCGGTACGGATAGGAATCAAGTTATTGAGCAAGCAAATTACTGAAGCCCCCGCCGCAGCGCTGCCCGTGGGCGGTGGGCGTATGGCGGGCGAGGAGCGGCGGCTCCAAATTCTGCGCGTCGCCGTGCGCCTCTTTTCGCAGCGGGGTTTTCGCGGCACCACCACCAAGGAGATAGCGCAGGCCGCAGGCGTCTCCGAGGCGATGGTCTTCCGCCACTTCGCCACCAAGGAAGAACTCTACAACGCCATCCTCGACCACAAAGCCTGCGCGCCGGAGATAGCCGACCCGTGCAAGTTGGTCGAAGACGCGGTGCTCGGCAAGGACGACCGCGCCGTCTTCGAGACCTTAGCCTTCACGGCGCTCGAACACCACGACCAGGACAGGGAGTTCCTGCGCCTTCTGCTCCACTCTGCGCTCGAAGGGCACGAACTGGCACAAATGTTCTGGGACCGAAATGTGCTGGAGATTTACGAGTTCCTGGGCGCGTACGTCGCCGAGCGCCAGCGCGACGGCGCGTTCCGCCCGATAGAGCCGAAGGTCGTCGTGCGCGCCTTCATAGGCATGCTCATACACCATTCGCTCAACAACAATTTGTGGGACCCTTCGCGCCGGTTGCTCGACATCACGAACGAGGATGCCGCGCGCGCGTTCACGGAGATTTTACTGCGCGGCATTAGAACCGAAGCCGGGCAACAATCGTTAACCCTCAAGGCGGAGGCCGTAGAGCCCGCCGGGATTTCAGGCAGGAAGAAGAAACGAACGAGATGATCTCCCGTCAGCAATCAAAGTTTTTAGCACTCGCATTGATTCTCGCAGCGGCCGCT
>DATFCB010000286.1:0-3490 GCA_035253525.1 Pyrinomonadaceae bacterium
CCCTGTCCAATTAATGGTTGTCAACCCTCTTACTCTTTTTGAACAGTTGTCAAAATCATTTGATGATTATTTGAAGTGCGTTGCTGCTGACGAGTTTACTTTTCTTATATCGGTTTGCAATTGAGTGTAGGTTAAAGAAAAACATCTCACGCCAAGACGCAAAGGCGCGAAGAAAAGCTTAACTGTTTTCTTCGCGCCTTTGCGTCTTGGCGTGAGACTTTCTATGGCTCACACTCAATTGCAAGTGGCTATAAATTGCTGGGCTATTACCAACCGTCCCTGGCGGGACTCTCAAAGCGCTTCCAAGCTTGTTCCGCCTCTACTACTGCGCGGCCGAAGCGCTAGCCACTTCCCTGTCATCCTCCTTCTTCTTCGAGGAGGAAAGGATGAAGCCCTGCTCGACTAAGTAGGCGAGGATGAGGTCGGCGTTCTCTTCCGCCGAGAGTTTGACGGTGTCAACCGTTATCTCCGGGTTCGAGGGCGGCTCGTAGGGGTCGTCAATGCCCGTGAAGTTCTTGATCTTGCCCTCGCGCGCGAGCGCATACATGCCCTTCGTGTCGCGCTCCTCGCAGACTTCGAGCGGCGCGTCCACGAAGACCTCCACGAAGCGGTCGTCGCCGACCAGCGCGCGACACTCGTTGCGCGTGGCGCGGTAGGGGCTGACTGCGGCGCAGATGACGCCGCCACCGTGGCGCGCAATCTCAGCCGCGACAAAGCCTATGCGCCGCACGTTCGTGTCGCGGTCCTCCTTGCTGAAGCCCAGCCCCTTCGAGAGGTGCGTGCGGACCACGTCGCCGTCGAGCGACGTGACCTGCCGGCCGTACTCTAAGAGCTTGATGATGAGAATGTCAGCCGTGGTTGACTTGCCCGCGCCGGAGAGGCCCGTGAACCAGATGCAGAAGCCTTGCTCGTGGCGCGGCGGGTGCGCCTCCGCCAAGATGGAAGCGACCTCGGGCCGCGTGAACCAGCCCGGCAGCGAGCGCCCGCGCTGTAAATACTGCTCCCTGACTTCTGTGCCGGAAATCGAAGCCGTGCGCTTGCCCTCTGGGATGCGCGAAGACTCTTCGTAGCGGTCTTCTTCGGGGATGTAGAGCAGTTCCGAGAAAGGCATAGGCTTCACGCCGATCTCGTCCGCGTGCCTGGCGACCAACTCCTGCGCGTCGTACGGCCCATAAAAAGGTTTGTCCTTGGAGTCCTTGCCGGGGCTTGCGTGGTCGCGCCCGACGATTAAATGGTTCGCGCCGAAGTTGCGCCGGATAACGGCGTGCCAGAGCGCCTCGCGCGGGCCGGCCATGCGCATCGCCAGCGGCAGGAGCGCTAAGAGCATGCGGTTCGGGTCGTAGTAATGCTCGGCCAAAACCCTGTAGGAGCGCACACGCGTATAGTGGTCTATGTCGCCGGGCTTGGTCATCCCGACTACGGGGTGCAGCAGGAGCGTCCCGTCAATCTCACGGGCTGCGCGCGCCGTCAACTCTTCGTGCGCGCGGTGCAAGGGATTGCGCGTCTGGAAGGCGACGACGTTTTTATGGCCCAGCGCGCGAAGACGCTCGCGCACCTCCGCGGGCTTGAGGCGCAGGGAGCGGAAATCGTAGTAGCGCGGCAGCGCCAGCACCTTCAATTCGCCGGAGATGTAAAACTCGCCCCACGAGTTCAGCTCGGCCACGAGCGGATGGCGCAAGTCAGTCGAGCCGTAGGCGAGCCTCGCCTCGCGCTCCTTGTCCCACCCGTAGATTTCCTCTACGCGCATGACGGCCAACAGGTCGTTGTGCTGGTTGGCGAGCGCGATTTCCGCGTCCAGTTTCACGCCCGCCTCGGCGCGGACCGGCAGCGTGACGGGGATAGAGAAGAGCGTGCCGTCGGCAAGTCGCATCTCTTCGAGCACGCGGTCGTAGTCCGCCTGATTCATGAAGCGCGCGAGCGGTGAGAAGCCGCCGGTGGCTAACAACTCAAGGTCGCAAACGCTACGCGCGCTCAGTTGCAGGCGCGGCAAACTCGCCGCCCTGGCCCATAACTCGTCCCGCTCCTCGCCGCGCACGACGAGGTCAACCAACTCGCCCCCGTACGGCTCGATCAAATTCTGTCCATCATTGCTCATCAAGAAATCTCCTGAAAGTGTGCTAAGGATTTTGCAGTACTCGGATAAAGACGACGACAGCCGGAAATTACAGGTCGCCGCAAAGCTGACCATTTACTCACGCATCCATGAAAAAATCAAACGCGCCCGGATGAAGGTTGAAAGGGGAGGCGTGGAATAAGATAATGAAGTCACCCGGAATGAGACGCGAACATGAGACAGGTGGATTCGTGAAAAAGGTCGGCCGGATTATCTGGCCGCCCCTGTTGCTCGTCCTGGCATTACTGATACTTCTGCTCGCGCTCTCGGGGGGCGGCTTCTCTGATTTCTCCTTCCCGGACTGAGTCCGCACCAACCATCACTTTTTAATCGGGCGGCGAACCGGACGAAGGCCGCAGGCTAATCACCACGGATTTCGAGGCGGGCGTGTTGCTCTTCTCGGCGACGCTGCCGATGGGGACGAGGACGTTGGCTTCAGGGAAGTAGGTCGCGGCGCAGCGGCGCGGGATGCTGTAGGGGACGACGACGAAGTGGCGTGCCGTGCGCTCGCCGTCCTCGAAGTGGCTCGTGAGGTCAACGAGTTGCCCCGCACGTAGTCCGGCGTCCTCCACGTCCGAGGGGTTGAGAAAGACGACGCGGCGGCCGTTGTAGATGCCGCGATAGCGGTCGTCCAAGCCGTAGATGGTCGTATTGAACTGGTCGTGGCTGCGCATCGTCATCATCAGGAATTGGGCCGGCTGAAGGTCGTGGCGCGGCAGCGCGTGGACTGTGAAGTTGGCGCGCTGTGTTGCGGTCCTGAAGCGGCGCTCGCGCGCCAGGTTCGGGAGGTAAAAACCTCCGGGCTCGCGCACGCGCCGATTGTAATCTTCAAAGCCGGGAATCACGCGCTCGATTGACGCGCGGATGAGGTCGTAGTCGCCGGAGAGCGCGAGCCAGTCCACGCGGCTGCGCGCGCCGAGAGTCGCCGCCGCGAGTCGCGCGACGATGCGGGGCTCGCTTAAGAGCTGCTCCGAAGCCGGCTCCAACACGCCGCGCGAGGCTTGCACGACGCCCATTGAGTTTTCACAACTGACGAACTGCGCGCCCTCGGCCTGCACGTCGCGCTCGGTTCGGCCGAGGCAAGGCAGAATCAGAGCCTGCTCGCCCGTGACGAGGTGCGCGCGGTTGAGCTTGGTCGAGACGTGCGCGGTCAGGCGGCAGCGCCTGAGAGCTGCGGCGGTGAATTCCGTGTCCGGCGTGGCGGAAAGAAAGTTTCCGCCGAGCGCAAAGAAGACGCGGGCGCGTGCCCCGTGCGCGGCCACTCGAACGTGCAAGGCGACCGCACGATGGGCATCTGGGAGCGGCCGACCGCAGCTTTTCTTGACAGCCTCTCGAAAGAGTTCAATTTTGAGCCGCCGCGGCGTCACGGCTTCGACA
>DATFCB010000287.1:0-6172 GCA_035253525.1 Pyrinomonadaceae bacterium
CATAGCCGACTGGCGGCCGGAAGCCCCCGTGTAATGGGCCATTCTCAAACGCTCGGTTTCGAGCTTGAGAAAAATTCTCAGTCGCTCCGCGACTTCGGACGCGGGGGCGGCTGTGCCGGCGTGCGCGAGCCGCGCGGCGGCGTGCGCCAGCACCTTCTCGCGGTGCGTCTGCCTGCGGGCCTTGAGATGTGCCCCTGTTGATGGGGGTGAAACGTCTCGGAGTGTAGACACGGGCGGCTCTAATCAATTGACCGCTTCAGGCGCGTCGAGCGCGGTCCTCGTCTTGGCTCAAAATATAAGTCAGGTCTTACAAGAACTCCCGCGCTGGGGTAGCAACCTTTGTACCGTGAGGGCCGGGCCGGGCTGTTGCCGCGCGAGCGGGCGGTTGCCTGATTAATTCCAGCTTTCCTTAAGAATCAGAACGCGCACGCACGCACTGCTGATGACATTTTTGTGACGCGAGCGTCGGCCGTGGACATAAATGTCGTCAAGTCTTCTTAGCGCCTTTGCGCCTTTGCGTGAAAAATCAAAAACCTCTCACACAAAGGCGCAAAGGCGCAAAGGCGCAGAGGGGTTGAGTTAGTCAGTGGCTTGAGTTTGGGAACTGTCTCTTGCTGGGCGTTTTATTTATGAGGCCCAAAAAATAATAAATTATACAAAGCGGACTGGAAGATGTAGATTGTGCACGTTTGCCGCTTCACGAGTTCGGGGTCAATGTCCTCGTGCCCGTGCGGGCGGTTGGACCCTGAAGGTTTTGTATGGTGAATCTTGCGTCACGCCTGATGTCGTTTACGTCGGTGGGTTCGTCACGGCGGCTGCTCCTCCCCGCGGGGCCTGTCGGCGTGTCCATTATCGTCTCCCTGATTGGCACGCCGAAGGACGGCACCTGATGGCCCGCCGACATTGAACTCCTCCTCAAAGGCCATCAACGAGTGAAGTTGGTGGCTTTTATTTATCGAAGGAAAAGTCCGAAAAGGATGTTGGAGCCCCCACGGAAGCAAGGACTGTATGACCCGCGACACGAGCACGACGCTTGCGGCGTGGGCTTCGTCGTTGACTACACGGGCCGGAAATCTCACGACATCGTCCGCCAGGCCATCAACGTCCTGCTCAACCTTGAGCACCGGGGCGCGTGCGGGAGCGAGAAGGACACGGGCGACGGCGCGGGCATCCTCTTGCAGACGCCCCACGCGTTTCTGGCCCACGCGTGCGAGCGCGCCGGGGTTGAACTGCCGCAACAGGGCCAGTACGGCGTCGGCATGGTCTTTCTCCCGCAGGACGCAGAGGGACGCCATGAGTGCGAGCGGCTTTTCGAAAAGGTCGCGCGCGAAGAGGGGCAGCGCGTGCTCGGCTGGCGCGACGTGCCCGTGAACGATTCTCTCATCGGCCCGACGGCGAAGGCGTCCCGCCCCGTCATCCGGCAAATTTTCATAAACCGCGGGGCAAACCTCGCGGACGACCTAGCCTTCGAGCGCAAGCTCTACGTCATTCGCAAGCGCGTCAGCAAGGGGGCCAAGCGCGGCATACACGAGCGCCGCATGTTCTACGTCGCCAGCCTCTCGGCGCGCACCGTCGTCTACAAGGGGATGCTGACGGCCGAGCAGTTGGCACAGTTTTACCCGGACCTCAATGATTCGGAGATCGTCTCCGCGCTCGCGCTCGTCCACTCGCGCTTTTCCACTAACACCTTCCCGAGCTGGGCGCGCGCGCACCCCTACCGCTATGTCGCGCACAACGGCGAGATCAACACCCTGCGCGGCAACATCAACTGGATGCACGCGCGCGAGAGCAAGTTCGAGTCGAGTCTCTTCGGCCGCGACATCTCGAAAGTACTCCCCGTCATTGACACGCAGGGGAGCGACTCCGCGATGTTGGATAACGCGCTTGAGATGCTCCACCTCTCGGGACGCTCGCTCGCGCACGCGATGATGATGATGGTCCCGGAGCCGTGGAGCGGCCACGAAACGATGAGCGCCGAGAAGAAGGCGTTCTACGAATACCACTCCTGCCTGATGGAGCCGTGGGACGGCCCCGCCGCCATAGCTTTCACGGACGGCGTGCAGATCGGCGCGACGCTCGACCGCAACGGCCTCCGCCCCTCGCGCTACTACGTGACGAAAGACAACCTCGTCATCATGGCCTCGGAGGTCGGCGTGCTGGACCTTGAGCCTGAGCGCGTGCTGCTCAAAGGTCGCTTGCAGCCGGGCCGCATGCTCCTCGTTGATACAGCGCAGGGCCGCATCATCGGCGACGAGGAATTGAAACACGCGATTGCGACCGAGCATCCTTACGAGCAATGGCTCAGGGACAACATCATCAGCCTCGACGACGTTCCCGCGCGTGAACACACGCCCGAAATTGAGCCGGAAACCATACGCACGCGCCAGCTCGCCTTCGGCTACACGGCGGAAGAATTAAAACTCCTGCTCGCGCCGATGGCGAGGGACGGCGCGGAGGCCGTCGGCTCGATGGGCACGGACACGCCGCTCGCCGTCCTCTCCGAGCGGCCGCAACTGCTCTACAACTATTTCAAACAACTCTTCGCGCAGGTGACGAACCCGCCCGTGGACGCCATCCGCGAAGAGTTGATTATGTCCACGGCGACGACCGTCGGGCCGGAAGCGAACATGCTTGAGCCTCGGCCCGAGTGCGCGCGCCAGATCAAGCTCCGCTCCCCGATTTTGACCAACGGGGACCTGGAGAAACTGAGACGCCTGGGTGACGGCGGCATCGGCGCGGGCGTCTCAGGCTTCAAAGCAATCACGCTCCAGATGCTCTTTGACGCGGGGCGCGGCGGGCGCGGACTCGGACGTGCGCTCAAGGAACTCTGTCGCCAGTCGAGCAAGGCCATCAGCGAAGGCTACGGCATCATCATCCTTTCCGACCGCGGCGTCTCGCGCGAGCGCGCGCCCATCCCCGCGCTCCTGGCCGTCTCAGGCATTCATCATCACCTGATACGCGAGGGCACGCGCACACAGGTCGGCTTCGTCATAGAGTCCGGCGAGCCGCGTGAGGTTCATCACTTCGCTCTCCTCCTGGGCTACGGCGCGGCCGCCGTCAATCCCTACCTTGCTTTCGAGACCCTTGGCGACATGATTCGTCAAGGGTCGCTCGCCGGAATTGATTACAAGAAAGGGATCGCGAACTACATCAAAGCCATCAACAAAGGTGTGGTCAAGATCATCTCGAAGATGGGCATCTCGACCATACAGAGCTACTGCGGCGCGCAAATCTTCGAGGCCATCGGACTGGGCCAGGACTTCGTTGACCGCTACTTCACCTGGACGCCCTCGCGCATCGGCGGCATCGGCCTCGACGTTGTTGCCGAAGAGGTCTTGATGCGGCACAAGGACGCTTTCCCGTTGCGGCAGGCCGCGCCGCGCTCGCTCGACGAAGGCGGGCAGTATCGCTACAGGCGCGAGGGCGAGTACCACCTCTTCAACCCGTTGACGATACATAAACTTCAGCACGCGTGCCGCGCGAATGATTTCAAGGTCTTCAAAGAATACAGCCGCCTGGTTGACGACCAGTCGGGCAAGCTCTGCACGCTGCGCGGGTTGATGAACCTCAAGCCCACGCGCCCGCCTGTGCCGATTGAAGAGGTCGAGGCCGTAGAGGAGATCGTCAAGCGCTTCAAGACGGGCGCGATGTCTTACGGCTCCATCAGCAAGGAGGCGCACGAAACATTGGCGGTCGCTATGAACCGCGTCGGCGGCCGCAGCAACACGGGTGAGGGCGGCGAAGACCCCGCGCGTTACTTCATGGACGCGAACGGCGACTCGCGCAACAGCCGCATCAAGCAGGTCGCCTCGGCGCGCTTCGGCGTGACCAGCAACTACCTTGTCAACGCCGAAGAGTTACAGATCAAGATTGCGCAGGGCGCGAAGCCGGGCGAGGGCGGACAACTTCCGGGGCACAAAGTCTACCCCGAAATCGCGCGCGTGCGTCATTCGACGCCGGGCGTCGGGTTGATTTCGCCGCCGCCGCACCACGACATCTACTCCATCGAAGACCTGGCCGAATTAATCTACGACCTGAAGAACGCGAACCCGCGCGCGCGCGTCAGCGTCAAGCTCGTCGCGGAGGTCGGCGTCGGCACCATCGCGGCGGGCGTCGCCAAGGCCCACGCGGACGTGGTGCTCATCAGCGGCCACGACGGCGGCACGGGCGCTTCGCCTTTGACCAGCATCAAGCACGCGGGCGTACCCTGGGAACTGGGCCTGGCCGAGACGCACCAGACGCTTTTGCTCAACAACCTGCGGAGCCGCATCGCGGTCGAGACCGACGGCCAATTGAAGACCGGCCGCGACGTAGTGGTGGCCGCGCTGCTCGGGGCCGAAGAGTTCGGCTTCGCCACCGCGCCGCTCGTGAGCATGGGGTGCATCATGATGCGCGTCTGCCACCTCAACACGTGCCCGGTCGGCATCGCCACGCAGGACCCGAGCTTGCGCGCCAGGTTCAACGGCGACGCTCGCTCGGTCGTCAACTTCATGCTCTTCGTCGCGCGCGAGGTGCGCGAGTTGATGGCGGAGCTTGGCTTCCGCACGCTCAACGAGATGGTCGGGCGCACGGAATGTATAGAGATGACTGCTGCCGTCGAGCACTGGAAGGCGCGCGGCCTGGACTTCTCCCCGATTCTGTACCGGCCCGACGTGCCGGAGACGTTCGGGAGGTACTGCCGTATGGAGCAGGAGCACGGGCTCGAAAAGACCCTGGACCGGACGACGCTGCTTAATCTCTGCAAACCCGCCCTCGAAAATGGCACACCCGTCCGGGCGCGTCTCCCCATACGCAACGTCAACCGCGCGGTTGGCACAATTTTGGGGAGCGAGGTGTCGCGGCGTTACGGCGCGCGGGGGCTGGCGGACGACACCATCCGGCTCCACTTCGACGGCTCCGCGGGGCAGAGCTTTGGGGCCTTCCTGCCGCGCGGCATCACGCTGGAACTCGAAGGCGACGCGAACGACTACGTCGGCAAGGGGCTTTCAGGGGGCAGGCTCGTCATCTACCCGCCCGCGCTTTCGACCTTCGCGCCCGAGGAGAACGTCATCATCGGCAACGTTGCGCTCTACGGCGCGACCTCGGGCGAGGCGTACATCTACGGCGCGGCGGGCGAGCGCTTCTGTGTGCGCAACAGCGGAGCCTGCGCCGTGGTCGAAGCGGTCGGCGACCACGGCTGCGAGTACATGACGGGCGGGCGCGTCGTCGTGCTCGGTGAAACGGGGCGCAACTTCGCGGCGGGGATGTCGGGCGGCATTGCTTACGTCCTGGACGAGCGCAATGAGTTCGCGCGCCGCTGCAACCGCGAAATGGTCGAGTTGACAAAGCTCGAAGACGCGGCGGAGACGGAGGCCGTCAAGAACATGATCTTCCGCCACGCCGAATCCACAGGGAGCGGCCGCGCCACCGAAATCCTGCTCGCGTGGAAACGTTGGCGCGAAAAGTTCGTCCGCGTCATCCCCAACGACTACCGCCGCGTCCTCGAAGCGCAACAGCAGATGAAGACGCAAGGCTTGACGGACGAGGACGCAGAGATGGCAGCTTATGAAGCAGTAATAAGTGATAAGCGATAAGCAAAAACCGTCTTTCTTTAACTTATCACTTATCACTTATCACTCATCACTTGATTATGGGTAAGCCCACGGGATTCATGGAGTATGCGCGCAGCCTGGCACCTACGCGGCCGGCCGGTGAGCGTGTGTCTGACTGGCGGGAGTTTCACGGGCACATGCCGGAGGCGTTGTTGCGCGAGCAGGGCGCGCGGTGCATGGACTGCGGCGTGCCGTTCTGTCACACGGGCAAGCTCATAGGCGGCGCGGCCTCCGGGTGTCCGATCAATAACCTGATTCCCGAATGGAACGACCTGGTCTTCCGCGACCAGTGGCGCGCGGCGCTCGACCGTTTGCATCAGACCAACAACTTCCCGGAGTTCACGGGGCGCGTTTGCCCCGCGCCGTGTGAAGGCTCCTGCGTGCTGGGCATCAACGATTCCCCCGTCACCATTAAATCAATCGAGCAGGCGATTATTGACAAAGGGTTCGAGGCGGGCTGGGTCACGGCCGTTGCGCCGCTGGCGCGCACGGGCAAACGCGTGGCCGTCGTCGGCTCAGGCCCGTCTGGTTTAGCTTGCGCGGCGCAACTCAACCGCGCGGGGCACAGCGTCACCGTCTTC